>DASYBP010000546.1:0-20666 GCA_036500715.1 Rhodopila sp. | reverse complement strand
CTACGCAACGCGGTGCGCAACGATCCCCAGAACGCCGAGGCGCATTACTGGCTCGGCCGTGTCGCCTTGGAATTGGGCGATCCCGTCGCCTCCCAACGTGAGGCGACGGCAGCACGGGAGCGCGGCTTCGATCCGCGCCAGACCGTTCCGCTGCTGTCGCAGGCGTTGCTGGCGCAGAACAAGTTCAACGAGCTGCTGGATCAGCTGCACCCGGAGGGCAACGACCCGTCGCTCGACGCCGCCGTATTGGTGTCGCGTGGCTATGCGCAGATCGGCCTGAAGCGACCGGATGAGGCGCAAACGTCTTTCACGGAAGCCGAACATTTGTCGCCGGACGCGGCCGAACCACTACTGGCCGAAGCCCGCCTTGCGCTGACGCGCGCTGATCTGAACGGCGCGGAGCAGAAGATCGAACGCGCGATCGCGGCGCAGCCGAGATCGGCGGAGGGATTGCTCGCGGAAGCGCAGTTGCTGCGCCTCAAGAACGACCCAGCCGGCGCGATTGCCGTGTTGAACAAGCTGCTCATCGACCAACCCGGCGTTATCCAGGGCCGGCTCGACCGCGCCAACCTGGAGCTTGCCGTGGGCAACAACGACGCCGCCAAGGGTGATATAGACGCGGTACTGAAAGGTATGCCCGGTAACATTCAGGCCATTTATCTGCTGGCGGTGATGGAAACCCAGTCGCACAATTACCCGGCGGCGGACGCCGACCTTGAGCATATTTCCAGCTATCTTGGCCGTATTCAGCGCGCGTACTACCTTCAGGCGGTGGTAAAGGAGCAGCTCGGTCAGCTCGAGCAGGCCGATGAAGCGGCCCGCAAATACCTCAGCCGGGCGCCCGAGGACCTGGCAGCCTACAAGGTGCTGGGGCGGATACAGTTCGCCAAGCACCAGCCGGAGCAGGTGATCGAAACACTCGCCAAGGTCGCCGAGTCGGGCAAGGCCGATGCCGAAGCTTACGATTTTCTCGGCCGAGCCTACGCGGCGACAGGGCAGGCGCAGGACGCTGTGCAGTCCTTCCAGAAGGCCGAAGCGATCGCGCCAAACGACGTCGGTGTACAAACCCGACTCGCCACGGTCCGCATAGGCATGGGCGACCCGGATACCGCGATGGGCGATCTGGAGCACACGCTGGAGCTGGCGCCGAGGTTGGCCGCGGTTGGCGAGGCGCTGTTTTTCGCCGCGCTGGCGACCGGCGATATGAACAAGGCCAGCGATGCTCTGGCGAAGATCCGGGCGGCTCAGGGACAAACCGAGGTTGTCGGCAACCTGGAAGGCCTGTTCAAGCTCGCACAGATCGATTTCCCCGGTGCGCAGGCGACGTTCGTCGATCTGGTGCAGAAATACCCTGATTTCGTGCCGGCGAAGATCAACCTTGCCCGCGTCGAGATCATGCTTGGTGATCGGCCGGCTGCCGAACGGATCCTGACCGATGTGCTGGCTACGCAACCGACCTCGGAACCTGCATTGACCATGATGGTCTCCAGCTACGTTCAGGCGAATAAACTGCCGGAAGCGGCGGCTTTGCTGGAACGTGCCCATCGCGCCGACCCAACGCTGACCCGCGTCACGGTCAGCCTGGGCAACATCTATATTCGCTCTGGCATGGCACAGAAGGCGCTTGATCTGGCGGCTGCCGAAACCGGCGCGGTCGCCACGTCCACCGAGATCCTCAGCCTGCGTGCGGCGGCCTGCCTTGCCCTGGGGCAAAAGCAGGAGGCCCGCGAAACCTACGACGCGATCCTCTTGCAGAATCCCAAGGTCGTTGAAGCGAGGCGGCAGCTCGTTGCGCTGCTGATCGCTGCCGGCGATTTCGAAAGCGCCCGCAATGTCATCACCGCCGGGATCAAGGCCAACCCTCGCGACTACCAGTTGTACCATGACTATGTTCTGGTCGACCTGAAGTCGTCGGGCATGGATGCCGCGCTCGCGACCGCGGACCGGTTGCAGGCGCAGGACCGAGACTTTCCCGGAAACAGCGCGCTGAAAGGTGACGTCTACCTTGCGGCGAACCGCACGACCGAAGCCGTGGCGGCCTTCATCGAGGCAAATGACGCCGCGCCATCCACGCTTCTCATCACCCGCCTGGGCATCGCGTTGCTGCGGGCTGGACGAGCCGACGAAGCCAGGGCGCGGTTGCAAACCTGGCTCGTCCAGCACGAGGACGACCTGGTCGCAACAGAGCAACTCGCCGAGATCAATATCGCCGCCAGCCGGTGGGACGATGCCGCACGGTATCTCGAGGTGCTGCTGAAGCAGAAACCCCACGATCCGGTGGCACTGAACAACCTCGCCTGGGTCTACCAGCAACTGGGCAAGGACACGCCCGCGCGGACGCTGGCACGGCAGGCCTATGTGCTGTCGCCCAGCCCGCAAACGGCGGATACACTTGGCTGGATCCTCACCACCAGCGGCGATCCCAAGAATGGCGCGACATTGCTACGGCAGGCTACCGGCGACGCGGCCACCGATCCTCGGATCCTTTACCACTTCGCGGTTGCGCTGAACGAGTGTGGCGACAAGGAATCAGCCAAGAAGGCGCTCGAGAGGGTCGTCGCCAACCACGCGCAATTCAGGGAGAAGGATCTCGCCCAGAAGCTCCTGGACGATTTGTCGAAGGGTACGTGACAGAGCCGATCGGCCGTTGCAGGCCAGATGGAACCGGTCCGGCTACTGACCTTCTCGACGTTGTTTCCGCACGCGGCGCGACCTAACCAGGGCATCTTCGTGGAGAACCGGCTGCGGCATCTGGTTGCGGGTGGTCAGGCGACCAGTCTGGTGCTGGCGCCAGTGCCGTGGTTCCCCAGTCGCGCCGAGCGGTTCGGCGATTGGGCGGTGAACGCGCGCGCGCCGCAGGCCGAAGTCCGACATGGGCTCGCGATTCGCCATCCCCGCTACCCGGTGATCCCCAAATTCGGCATGTCGGTCGCGCCTTGGCTGATGTACCGGGCGATGCTCCCTCGGGTCGCGCGACTGCTGGCCGAGGGGCATCGTTTCGACGCCATCGATGCACATTATATCTACCCCGACGGCGTCGCCGCGACTTGGCTGGGCCGGCGTTTCGAGCTGCCCGTGGTGATCACCGCACGTGGCAGCGATGTAAACCTGATCCCGGCCTACCACGTGCCTCGTCGCCTGATTCAGGGCGCAATCCGTGATGCCAGCGCCCTCGTGGCCGTCAGCGCCGCCCTGAAGGACGTCCTGGTCCGACTGGGTGCGCCGGACGAGAAGGTGACCGTACTGCGAAACGGCGTCGAAGCCGAGCTGTTTCATCCGCCCGCGGATCGGGAAGCGGTGCGGAAGGCGCTCGGGCTGAAGGGTCCGACGCTGGTCTCGGTCGGCGGCCTGATCGAGCGCAAGGGCCATGACCGGACGATCGCGGCAATGCGCCAGCTACCCGGTTTCGAACTGGTCATCGCCGGCGACGGACCGGCGCGGCAGCAACTGGCCGGGCTGATCGCCGAATATGGCCTGACCCGCCGGGTGCGGTTGCTGGGGGCCGTGCCCCACCGGGAACTACCCGCGTTGTACGGTGCCGCGGACGCTTCGGTACTCGCGTCATCGCGGGAGGGTTGGGCAAACGTTCTCCTGGAATCGATGGCCTGTGGGACGCCGGTGGTTGCCGCGAATATCTGCGGCAACTCCGAAGTGGTGCGCGCTCCCGCGGCAGGCGTGATCTACGAGCCAAACACGCCGGACGGGATCGCAACGGGGGTGCGTCGGCTATTTGCGGCTCTGCCGGACCGTGCGGCGACGCGCGGTTATGCGGAGCCGTTCAGTTGGGATGACACGACGGCCGGTCAGTTGGCTCTGTTTCGGCGCGTCAGGGCGGGGCGCGCGTTCCACCAGTCGATGGCCGTTGCTGAGGGCGCGGCGACGCGACAATTTCGAACGGCAGCATGCCGCGACCGATGAGGCGGCATGTGAGCCAGGGCGTAGTCGTGATCCCGATCCGCTTGCTTGCAGCCCCGGTTGCCCGCGTTCGCAGGATCCTCAGTGCCGGTGGTCTTATCGCCGGTTTGGGCGCTTGCAGCCACCCGATCCAGCCGGTGTGCGCCGCCGGCATGGGCGCACCGATGGCTGAGTTTACCTTGTATCTGGGCGAGGCCATCCCCCGCCGCGGTGATATTACGGGCAAGGAATGGCAGTCGTTCCTTGACGACACGGTCACCGCCAACCTGCCGAATGGCTATATGATTCTCGACGCCAACAGCGCGTGGATGAACCCGGTGAGCAGAAAGACGATCAAGCAAGCGACCAAGGTCGTGGTGGCTACCCTGCCCGACACATCGGAAAGCCTGGCCGCGGTCAACCGAATCCGCTTGAACTACCAGATCCGGTTCCATCAGCAACTTGTCGGGATGACTGTGAAACAGACCTGCGGCAGTTTCTGAACAAATGGACGACACCTCGATCCATCTCGGTGCCGTGCTGAACCGTCACTGGCGGTAGTCTCAACACGGCGGTTCTGCGGCTCGCTTCGATCGAGCCATAGTTGCGATCCACATTGCACGCGCAGTCGATCGCGGTCCGCCGGGCGGAAGAGAGCAGGAGTCGAACCTGCCCAGGACCGCTGTGCAGCCCTAACCGGGTTTGAAGTCCGGCCGACCCACCGGGGCCGATTCTCCTCCGTCAGATAGTATCCCCTGGATTGCTCGGTCAGGGCAATGAAGGCCCGAGAGGCTGGGCGCGACGTGGCGGTGCCGACCGCGCGGTTCACAACGAAAAAGGGCGCCCGAGGGCGCCCTGATCCGGGTCTCGATCTGAGAAAATCACTTGATGATGATTTCGACGCGCCGGTTCTGCGGTTCGCGGACGCCCGGCCCGGTCGGCACCAGCAGATGGGTCTCCCCGAAGCCCTGGATGGCGATGGCGCTGGCTGGCACGCCGTCCTTTACCAACTCCGCAGCAACCGCCTTGGCGCGCCGCACCGATAGGCCCTGGTTATACCTCGCGGTGCCCGAGGTGTCTGTGTAACCGTTAACTTCAAGCTGGGTGTACTGCACCTTGGTGGAGTTGGCTGCCGCCTCCGACACGATCTGGCGAGCCCGGTCTGTCAGGTCGGCCTTGTCCCAGTCAAAGAACACCAGATAGGACCGCGAGATCGGCGATGGCGCAACCGGCGCCGGAGCCGGAGGCGCCGGGGGCGGAGCCGCACCGAAGGCGTAGGTAAGCCCGACCAGGACCATGTTGTTGTAATCGTTGCTTACCCGCAGAGTCCCTGGCACGCTAACTGCACCAGCAGTGGCGGTCACGGGATAGTTGCGGTTACCGGTGAGTCCCATGAAACGGTAATCAACCGTAAGCGAGAGCGCGGGCGAAACTGGGAAGGCTGCACCGATGATGCCCTGCCAGGCGAACCCGCCCTTGGAATGCGTGCCGCTGGTCACCTCGGCCCCGCCGGGCGCGACGAAGCGCAAGTTACTGAGTTGCTCCTCCATATAGCCGACACCCGCACCGATATATGGCTGCACATAGGGGGTCAGGCCAACGAAGTCGTACAACACGTTGCCCATGCCGCCATACTTGAGTTCGTGGCCCCCCGCCGTGGTCGCGCCTGTAAAGGCGTTGACGTCGTTCTCCATAACGAAGCCCTCGATCTCGGCCCTGAGTCCGTTGCCAAGGCCGTATCCAAGGCTCATTTCGCCCGCCGGGCCAAAATGCGTATTCATGTCTCTGGTGCCGCTCGGGAAAACGCCCCCGGTGGTGGCGTGCTCCTGCAGCATGACGTTCGCGCCCGCGCCCGCGCCAATATAGAGGCCAGTTATCGGCTGGGCACCTGCCGCGACCGGTATGGCCAGCAACGTCGCCGCCAACAAAGCATTGCGGAACTCCATGTAACCTCTCCCCTAAATCAAAAAAACCGGTGGCGTGGGTCCGAAAAGTATCTGCCGGGCCGCCTTTTCTCTTTTACAACCATAGCGCTGCAAAACAGCTTTAGCGAGGGCCAACGCTCCGATCAAGCCACACTGTTGCAATAAAACCACATTGAAGTCGATGGCAGAACGGGGCTCTCGGGAACAAGAATGGGGTCGTGGCTGATGACCGGACTTCCACGGCGGGCGCGGAGTCCGGAACGCTGGTCGGGGTCGCGGCTGATGCGTCTCACCACGTTTCCTGATCAAAATAACTGGGCGATAAAGGCCGCCTCATCGTCCTTCTCCAGGCACCGGCAATCGAGAATCAACCGCCCACGCGCGACCCTGCCGATCACCGGCTTCGGTAACGACCGCAGAAATTCAGCGATGGAATCCAGTGATTTACCGCCGATCGTCACGGCCGCCGAGGGCAATAGATCGATCGGCAGGGCCCCTGATCCAATTTGGCTGCGGCATGGTTCGACCGCAACTTCCCGGTCCGGCCATTTCGATGAAAGTACAGGACGGATCCGCTTGGCGATCATCGTGATATCGCTCTCAGACCGCGTGAGCAGGCGCAGCGCAGGCAGGTGTTCGGCGACGCGGTCTGGATTCAGATACAGTCGCAGCACAACTTCGAGAGCCGCGAGACGTCCTTTGTCGAGTCGCATCGCGCGCTTCAGCGGGTTGCGATTGATCGCTGAGATCACATTTTTGTGACCGACGACCAAGCCACTCTGCGGGCCACCAAGCAACTTGTCACCGGAGAACGTAACGACATCGGCTCCGGCGGCCAGCGCTTCGCCCGGGGTCGGTTCGTGTGGCAGCCCGAACTGTTCCAGATCGATCAGGCTGCCGCTACCCAGGTCCTCGATCAGCGGCAGACCGGCCTCACGCGCGATGCCGCTAAGGATCGTGGTCCCCACCGACGCTGCGAATCCAACGATCGCGTAATTGGCCTGGTGCACCCGCATCAGCGCACCAGTCTGCGGACCAATCGCTTCCTGGTAGTCGCGCGGATGGGTGCGGTTGGTGGTCCCGACCTCCCGCAGGATGGCGCCGGACCGACCGATGATGTCCGGCACTCGGAACGAACCGCCGATCTCGATCAGTTCCCCACGAGACACCGGCACTTCCTTGGCGAGTGCCAAGGTGTTCAGAACAAGCATGACGGCAGCGGCGTTGTTATTGACCACCGTTGCTGCCTCGGCACCGGTCAATTCGCAGAGCAGGCCTCGAATATGATCGTCGCGCTCGCCGCGCCGACCGGTTGCCAGGTCGAATTCCAGCGTGGTCGCGGACCGCAATGCTTCGGCCGCCGCTGCCGCCGCCTCCGGCGGCAATGGTGCACGCCCGAGGTTGGTGTGCAGCACAGTCCCCGTCATGTTGAATACGGGCCGCTGCGACCGGGCGAAACGGACCGTGAGATGATCGGCGGCCGCGTCTATCAGTTCCGCCGGCGCCGCACCAAACGCGCGGGCGGCCCGCCGCGCGGATAAGATCTCGCGAAGCGCGGCTGTGACGCCGGTTCGGCCGAACCGGCCAAACAGCACCTGGGTTTCGGCGGCACGCAGCAACGCATCGAGAGACGGCAGCGGACTGGGGTTATTGGCCATGACGGCGCATCGTAGGCTGGGCGTCGAAGAGAGCATAGCAGGTCATGGCGATCCCGATTTTAACGACCAGCCGGCTGAGTTTGCGCGGATTTCACGCCGGCGACTGGGACGGATATGCCGCGATGAACGCCGATCCCGCCGTCCGCGACTGGCTCGGCGGTACCCTGCTCAGCCGCGCCCAGTCATGGACCCAGATGGAGACGATGCTGGGACAATGGGCCCTACGTGGGTACGGTGTATTCGCGCTGGAAGTCGACGGATACCTGGCCGGGCGCGTCGGCATCCTGCATCCAGCCGACTGGCCGGAGCCCGAATTGTCTTGGACACTTGCGGCAAAATTCTGGGGCCACGGCCTGGCCACCGAGGCCGCAGCCGAGGTCAGGCGCTGGGTCTTTGGGGAATTCGGCTGGGAACGCCTGGTGAGCTACATCACGTCCACGAACACGAGGTCTCGCCGGGTCGCCGAGAAACTGGGTGCGGCAGAGAACGGTCGGATCGAACTACGTGGCTGCGTCACTGACGTCTGGGTTCACCCGGCGCCCGGTCACGGAATAGCGGTCTAGAGCAATATCCGCCTGACTCAAATCGCGACGCGACCTCAGGCTGATGAAATTGCTCGTGAATCAAAAGCTAGGGCATTTCCACTCGCGGTGGAAATGCCCTAGACCTGCGTCACGGCCGGAAACACCGGCCAACTGGATCACGTCTCAGGCTGAATGCTGGCGGCGTAGGAACGCCGGAATCTCCAGTCCTGTCTGGTCGGCGGCTGAAGACTGCTGGACCGACACCGGGGCGCTCTGTGAATGATACTCCTCCATCGCCGGCTCCCGCCGCATCGGCTGCGGCTGCGGCTGCGCCATGGACGTCGTGGGAGGCATGGCGCGCCGCCGGAAGGCGCCCGTTACGGCGTTGAACAGACTCGGCCGGCCTGGGTCAGACATGGGCTGTCCTGACGCGTGCGAGGGCATCGCCATCGGGCGCTGTGAGGCGGCGAACAGGCTGGCTTTCTCCTGCAACTGCGCCAACGGTTCGGGCTGCAGCCGCGGCGCCTGGTGCAGTTGCGTCGGCCTGGCGAACTGCGACGTCACGGCCTCCGATCCGACCGCTTCGGGCTGGGGTGAAGCCTGCCGCAGCAGACCCGGTGCCGCCTGGACGGCGCTCGGCATGAAGGACGCTGCCCCCTGCGCCGAGGCCGCATTCCCCCGCATGACAATCGGCTGCGGTGCCGGCGCCGCGCCGCCGCCGACCGCCACCAGCTTTGGCCGCGTCTGCTCAGCCATCCTCGGAGACTCGATACCGGTTGCAACCACCGACACCCGGATGCGGCCAGCCAGGGTCTCATCCACCGCCGACCCGAAGATCACATTGGCCTCCTCGTCCACCTCCTCACGGATGCGGTTGGCGGCCTGGTCAACCTCGAAGAGCGTCAGATCCTCACCGCCAGTGATGTTGATCAGCAGGCCTCGAGCGCCTGACATGCTGGTGTCTTCCAGCAACGGGTTGTTGATGGCGGCCTCTGCGGCGCGGATGGCGCGGTTGTCGCCATCGGCTTCGCCGGTGCCCATCATCGCCTTGCCCATTTCCGCCATGACCGTGCGGATGTCGGCAAAATCGAGATTGACCAGGCCATGCACCATCATCAGATCAGTGACGCCACGCACGCCCATGTATAGGACCTGATCCGCCATCTTGAACGCATCGCGCCAGGTGGTACGCTCGTTTGCCATCCGGAACAGGTTCTGGTTCGGGATCACGATCAGCGTGTCGACGTACTGCTGCAGTTCCTCGATGCCCTGGTCGGCGGAGCGTGCCCGCCGGACCCCTTCAAATCCGAACGGCTTCGTAACTACACCGACCGTGAGGATGTTACGCTCCCGTGCCATCCGCGCAATGACCGGCGCCGCGCCAGTGCCGGTGCCGCCACCCATACCGGCGGTGATGAACACCATATGCGCGCCGTCAAGGTGCCGATACAATTCGTCAGACGCCTCTTCCGCGGCAGCCTTGCCGATCTCGGGCTTCGCGCCGGCGCCAAGTCCCTGGGTAATGTGCGGCCCGAGCTGGATGCGCCGATCGGCTCGGCTGTGCATCAACTGCTGCGCATCGGTGTTCGCCACAACGAACTCCACGCCCTGAAGGTTCGCGGCGATCATGTTGTCGACGGCATTTGTGCCGCCGCCGCCGACGCCGATGACAGTGATGCGTGGTGAAAAATCGGTGTGGTTCATTTGCGGAATCGTCAGGTTAAGGGTCATATTTTCTCTCCCCCGCATCTACGGGAACGACTGCTGGTTACTGTTACGACAAGGCGCTCGATTCGCGGTACAATTAGACACGTTCTTTCAGAAAATTGACAAACCGGCGGAACAGACCGATTTGCGGTTCCCCATCAAGGTTTATGTCCTGAAAAGGCCGTCCATCGCCGGCGGCCCAGGACAACAAGCCGGCGGCCGTGGAAAATGCCGGTCCCGACGCGAGTTCCGGCAGCCCGCGCAACGCCGCCGGACGCCCGAGTCGCACCTGACGGCTGAGCATCCGAGCCGCCAGTTCGCGAACGCCGGGAAGCTGGCAGGCGCCGCCGGTCAGCACGACTCGGTTGCCAGCGGCGCGTGCCATGCCCAGCGAATCGAGGCGGTCCTTGATATATTCGAAGGTTTCCTCGATTCGCGGGCGGATGATGTTCACCACCATGCTGCGCGGGACTTTCGCGAGTTGGTGGTCTTCTTCTCCGACCAGCGGCACCGGCAATAGCTCGCGCTCATCATCAGGGCTCGATTCCACATTGCCAAACAGCGTTTTCAGCCGTTCCGCATGGATTAATGTGGTGGAAAGCCCGATCGCCAGATCCTTGGTGACGTGCAGGCCGCCGATGGGAAACTGCGCGGTGTGCACCATGTGCTTCTCGGCATAGACCGCCATGCTGGTCGTGCCACCGCCCATGTCGATGATGGTCGCTCCGAGTTCGCGTTCTTCGGGCACCAGACTCGACAACCCGGAGGCGAGCGGCGCCGACACCAGATCTTCGATTTCTAGATCGCAACGGCCGATGCAGGCCTCCATAGTCCGCAACGCCGTGGCCGCCGCGTCGATCACGTGCAGTCGTGCGTTTAGCGTCAAGCAGAACAGGCCACGCGGGTCGGCAACATGATCGGTGGCATCGACCGCGAAATTCAAAGGCAGAACATGAATCGGTTCTCTGCCGTCGACTTCGGACCGGCCGCGGCCCTCGTTCAGCACGCCGCGAACATCGGTCGCTGTCACGGCGCGTCCGCCCACTGGCCACTGCACGCTGAACAACCGCGATTCGGGCTGGCCGCAAGTCAGGTTGACTGTCACCGATCGCAGCCGCACATCGGCCATGTCCTCCGCCTGGCCGACGCAGGCACGTATGGCCTTTTCCGCTGCGTCCAGATCGGTGATGTCGCCGCAGTTCAGGCCCCTGCCCTTCTGCCATCCGAAGCCAAGGACGCGGAGAGAGAAGTCGCTTTCGACGCGGCCGATCACGCAGGCGATCTTGGTGGTGCCAATATCGACGACGCCGAACGGACCGGTGCGGTGATGCCGCGACGGCTCCTGCTCCGGCGGGCCGGTTTCGGCGGGGGCAAGGACACGGCGAGGATTATCTGCCATCCGCTCGCGCTCCTAGGTGGGTCGTTTGGCGATAACGGGAACCGCCGGCGGGTTCGTTCCGGGTGGCACCGGCGGAACGACAAGCTCCTCCTTCGCGTCACTCCGGGGATGAAACACCAGTCGGTCCGGAAGCCGCATATCGATCGCGGCCAGCGAGCGATCCAGGACCGCGTGGTCCTGCTGAAGCTGAATGAGCTTGTCCAGTGCGACGATTTCGTGCCCTTCGGGCAGCAGGACGTCGGTGCCGTTGGCCATGCGCAGATTCCAGCGGCGCTCGCCGACGCGAACGCTGGCAACGACTTTTTCTTCCAGCGCCGGCCGATCCCGCAGCGCGTCCAGCAGTTCCGCCGCCGAACCGGGCGCGCCCTGGCCGACGATCAACGGCAAATGCGGGAACTGCGCGATATCCTGGTTGGTCACGACCTGTCCCGTGCGATCCACCAGAACGAATTTTCCCTGATTCTGCCAGACCGCGAACGGCCGACGCTCCTGCAGATTGATGACGACCGTGCCGGGCAGGCGGCGCTCGATCGTTGCATGTTCAACCCAGGGAATCGTTTCGATGCGCGTCTTGGTTGCTTCCAGCGAGAATCCCAGGATCGGGTCGCCCTTGGTGATCCCGATCGCCGCCCGCAACAACGGTTCCGGCGTATTGGCGCGTCCCTCGATGACGATGTCAGTCACCCGCAGGCCGGATGCTGCGGTCGTGGCACCAAACCGCTCGCGAATGCTGGAGAGTGTCCCAGTGGTGCGCGGGGCGGCGGAATGCAGCGCACTCGCCAGCAGCGCCACCGCGACCGACGTGCCGGCAATGGCGGCCGCCGGAAGCAGCAAGCGCCGCTGACGGCGCAGCGCCAGGCGCCAACCAGCGGGCCGATCGTTAACCGAATAACGGGGAGAACGTTTCATGCGCGGCATGCGGCGTGCTCCACCATCCAGACACAAAGCTGCTGGAAGCTGATTCCGCAATGCGCCGCCTGCTCAGGCAGCAAGGAGGTCGGCGTCAGGCCCGGCTGGGTATTGATTTCCAGCAGCACCAGCCGTCCCGGTTCGCCGGCCGTATCGTCGTAACGGAAGTCGCAGCGGGTCGCCCCGCGACAGCCCAGCGCCTGGTGCGCAGCGACCGCGACCTGCATGGCCTGCGTATATACATCGGGGTGCACATCGGCGGGGATGATGTGATGTGAGCCGCCGTCGCTATACTTCGATTCGTAATCATAGAACGTCCCCGCCACCGCGCGAATCTCGGTCACCGCGAGGGCGCGATCGTTCAGCACAGCGACCGTCAGTTCCCGGCCCGGAATGTATTCCTCGACCAGCGCAGCCGTCCCGAAGGCCCAACCGCGCGCGATCTCCGCTCGCCGGTTGTCGCCGGTGCGCACGACCGTGACGCCGACCGACGAACCCTCGTTCGCCGGCTTGACCACGTAGGGCAGCGGCAGCGGGTCGTTGGCCTCGAGATCGGCGACCGACACCATCCGGCCGAGGGCGACTGGCAAGCCGGCAGATACGAACAACGCTTTTGCCGCGTGCTTGTCCATCGCGACAGCCGAGGCGCGAACGCCGGAGTGGGTGTAGGGAATCGCCATCCAGTCCAGCATGCCCTGGATCGCGCCGTCCTCGCCGAACCGGCCATGCAGGGCGTTGAACACAACGTCGGGCTTCGGCGTGAGAGCGGCGATCACCGCGCCCAGGTCGCCGCCGACATCGACCGGAACGACCTCGAAACCGCTCTCCCGTAGCGCCGCAACCACCTGAATCCCGCTCGACACGCTGACGTCGCGTTCGGCGGAAATGCCGCCATACAATACCACGACGCGGCTCATGCCACGATCTCCGGCTTGCCGGCCGGAACACCGATGCGGCGGATTTCCCACTCCAGCGTCACGCCGGTCGCGGACTGCACGCGGCGACGGACCTCCTCGCCAAGCCCCTCGATATCGGCCGCTGTGGCAGACCCGGTGTTGATCAAAAAGTTGCAGTGTTTCGCGGACACCATCGCGCCGCCGCGGGTCAGGCCGCGGCAACCAGCGGCGTCGATCAGCTCCCAGGCCTTCATTCCGTCCGGGTTACGGAACGTCGAGCCGCCAGTTCGTGCTCGCACCGGTTGCGATGCTTCGCGCGTCGCCTTGATCTCGGCCATTCGAGCGGCAATCAACGCCTGCTGGCCGTTGGTGGCGCGCAGCCGCACCTGCGTCACCACCGCACCCGCCGGCAAGGCAGCGTGGCGATAGGCGAAGGCAAGCTCAGGCCCAAGCAAACGACGCGGTTCGCCGGTGCGGGTTACCACATCGGCCCAATCGAGAACCTGTGCCAGTTCGCCGCCATAGGCGCCGGCATTCATCGCCACGGCACCCCCGATCGAGCCGGGAATGCCGGACAGAAATTCCAGACCGGTCAGCCCCGCGGCGGCGGCATGTTCCGCGACCGTGACGTCCAGCGCCGCGGCGCCGGCGAGGATGCCATCCGTTCCGGGCTCGATCGAAGAAAATCCGCGCGCCAGACGAAACGTTACTCCGGGCAGTCCGCCGTCGCGAATGATCAGATTCGAGCAAGCACCGATCACATGCACCGGCACGTCATTCGGCAGATCGTGCAGGAAACCAGCCAGATCGTCCGGGTCGGCCGGACGCACCAGAAGTTCGGCCCGCCCGCCGGCCCGAAACCAGGTGAACGGGGCAAGCGGGGCATCCGGCTGCATGCGGCCGCGCAACGCAGGCCACGCCAAAGATTGCGATACGGCCCTCATGATCCCACCGCCCGTTTCCCGCCGCCGGTCTGCAACATTGCGAGGTCGCCGGGCAATGCGGCCGCCCACTGTGTGATCGACCCAGCCCCGAGACAGACAACGAAGTCGCCGGGGCGGGCAATCGCGTGCACCATTTCGGCCAGGCGCCCCGGATTCGGCAGAGCAACGACACTGCGATGGCCGCGGGCGCGCAGGCCCTCCACCAGGGCGTCGCGGGTCACGCCGGATATCGGCTGCTCGCCCGCCGCGTAGACGTCGGCGACAATAACCGTCCCGGCCTCGTTCATGCAGGTGCAGAAGTCGCTGAACAGCGATTGCAGCCGTGTATACCGATGCGGCTGCACCACCGCGAGGACATCGCGCGCACCCGCCTGTCGGGCGGCCTTCAACACCGCGGCGATCTCCACCGGATGGTGGCCGTAGTCGTCGATCACAGCGATTCCGCCGGCCTCGCCGGTCTTGGTGAATCGCCTTTTGACCCCCTTGAACCCGAGGAAGGCGTCGTTCAGGATCTTGTCATCGATTTCCATCTCGATCCCGACCGCGATCGCGGCGAGCGCGTTCTGCACATTGTGCGCACCCAGCATCGGCAGGCGGAACGGTCCCATCCGCCGCGATTTGTTGCGGAACCGGTCGGTCACCACCACATCGAACGTCGAGCCGAACTTGTCGGGCGACACCCGCTCTGCCCGCACATCGGCCTGCGGCGAAAATCCGTAGGTGACGATGCGATGATCCGAGAGCCGTGGGATCATCTGCTGCACCTCGGGGTGGTCGATGCACAGCACGGCGAAGCCGTAGAACGGCAGATTGGCGACGAACTGATCGTACGCGGCGATCATCGCCTCGGGTGTGCCCCAGTGGTCGAGATGTTCGGGGTCCATGTTGGTAACAACGGCGATGATCGCCGGCAGGCGCAGGAAGGATCCGTCGCTCTCATCGGCCTCGACGACCATCCAGTCGCCGCTGCCCATTCGCGTGTTGGTGCCGTAGGCATTGATAATGCCACCGTTGATCACCGTGGGATCGAGGTGGGCCGCTTCCAGCACGCAGGCGATCAGGCTGGTGGTGGTAGTCTTGCCATGCGTGCCACCGACCGCGACGGACCATTTCAACCGCATGAGTTCAGCCAGCATCTCGGCGCGCCGAACCACCGGAATCAGCCGGGCGCGGGCGGCGGCGATCTCGGGGTTGTCTCGCCCGACTGCGGTCGAAACGACGACGACCTGCGCCTCGCCCAGATTTTCGGCAGCATGACCGATGGCGACCGGAATGCCCGCTTCGCGCAGGCGCAGCACATTGGACGATTCGAGGATGTCGCTGCCCTGAACAGCGTGGCCCAGCATGTGCAGAACCTCGGCAATCCCGGACATGCCGATGCCGCCTATGCCGACGAAATGAATGGTCCCGATCGACAGCGGCATCGCCCTCATGCGGATTCTCCCGCCCGGACGGCCATCAGCGCCTCGACCAGGTCAGCCAGTCTTGACGCCGCGTCGGCGCGTGCCAGGGCGCGCGCCGCCACCGCCGCCGCCGCCAACCCCGCCGGGTCGCTCAGCAGCGCAGTCAGCCGCTCGGTCAGCACCGCCGGGGTGAAGAGTGGCTGCGGCAGCACCCATGCGCCGCGGGTTCGGGCCAATTCGCGGGCGTTGGCCGACTGATGGTCGTCGATCGCGCCAGGCAACGGCACCAGGATCGAAGGCCGCCCCGCGACGGCAAGCTCCGCCACCGTCGAGGCGCCGGCGCGAGCGATCACTAGGTGGGCCACGGCTAGTCTAGCTGCCACGTCGGGAAAAAACGGCGAGACTTCGGCTGCAATTCCCTCCGCTGCGTAGGCCGTGCGCACGCGTTCCAAATCCTCGGCTCGCGCCTGCTGCGCCACATCGATGCGCGCCCGCAGGGCGTCGGGGAGAGCCCGGATCGCGGTCGGGACGACGTCGCTAAGCACGCGCGCGCCCAGCGAGCCGCCGAGAATGAGAAGCCTGATCCGGTTTGTGGCGACCGAATACTCGGTCGCGGCCAACGCGGCGATCGCTTGACGTACCGGATTGCCGGTGACCTCGGTCCGCAGACCAGGACGCACCCTCGTCGTATTCGGGAAGCCCAGCGCGAGCAGGTCCACCCGGCGGGCGAGGAAACGATTTGCCCGCCCAAGAACAGCGTTCTGCTCATGTAACAGTACCGCCGGTCGCTTGCGGATCAACCCGGTCGCCAGAACCGGTGCAACGCAGGGATATCCGCCAAAACCGACCACGCAGCCTGCACCGATCCGCGCCAGGATGCCGCGCGCCTGCAATACTCCGGTTGCAAGCGATCCGACCGCCTTCACACCGCGCCACGCGCCGCGTCCGGCGATCCCGGCGCCGCGCAGCACAAATTGCTCGCGCCCGGCAAATACTGCGCTCGACATGCCACCTGAGCGTGCATCCGTCATCAGGACGATACGATGCCCGCGCTTCACCAGCGTCGCAGCCAGCGCCTCCGCGGGGAAGAAATGCCCGCCCGTTCCGCCCGCGGCGATGACGATTGGCTGCACGGCCGGCCCTCTCATGCCGGTTCGTCCCGACTGCGCCGTCTGGTCAGAGCCAGCAGCATTCCCATCCCGAGGGCGACCGCGACCACCGAGGAACCGCCGTAGGAAATGAACGGCAGCGTCATCCCCTTGGTGGGAATCAGCCCTAGCGTCGAGGCCATGTTCACGAAGGCCTGCAGGCCGAATCCGGTCACCAGACCAGTGCACGACAGTACCACGAAGAGATCCTGCTCGCGCAGTAGGCGAAGTAGGCCGCGCATCACGACGAAGGAGAAGATCACAAGGATAACCACGCAGATCAACATCCCGAATTCCTCGCCGGCCACGGCGTAGACGAAGTCGGCATGCGCGTCGGGGAGTATGTCCTTGACTCGGCCCTCGCCCGCGCCACGGCCGGCAAAGCCTCCATTTCCGAAGGCTTCCAGAGCCGTATTGATCTGATAATGGTCGCCCTCACCCTTCCAGAAGCTGTCGAAGCGGACACGGACGTGCGGCAGCAGCGTGTAGGCCATGACAGCACCCCCACCCATCAAACCGAGCGCCAGGCCGACCAGGATAAGCGGCATGCCGTTGATGTAGAGCTGCGCCAGAAACACCGCGGCGATGACCGCCAGCATCCCGATATCGGGCTGCGACTTCAGCAGCAACAGAATCAGCCCGCAGATGGCAAACGCCAGCAGCGTGCCGGGGAAACGTGGCGACTTTTTCGCCTCGCTCAGCAGCCAGGCCGCGGTCACGGCGAAGCACGGTTTGAGGAACTCGCTGGGTTGCACCGACATACCTGGCAGGGAGATCCAACGGCGGGCGCCTTTGATCTCCATGCCGATCACGCTCGTCGCCGCCGTCAGCCCCAATGCGATGACGCAGCCGACGATCGCCAGACGCCGGATGTCCTTCGGCGAAAGCAAGGACACCAGCACGACGATCATCGCGGCGAACGCCAGGAACACCACCTGCTTAAGAATGAACGTCTCCCGAGAGGTGCCGATCCGCTCGGCAACAGCGGGGCTGGCGGCCAGCATCATGACGTAGCCAAAGCCGATCAGGATGCCGATCGCGCCCAGGGTCCATCGGTCTACGCTCCACCACCAGCGGCCCAGCATCGAGTTGTCGGCGTGCGACAAGGTCGACATCAATCGACCCCCGCTTGCAGGCCACGCGCGAGGCTGGCGAAATGATCACCGCGCTGGTCGTAGCCGGTGAACTGGTCCCAACTGGCACAGGCGGGCGACAGGAGGACGACAGGCGCGTCCAAGGCCTTGGCCGCGGTGAATGCGGCCGGAACCGCTTCGTCCAACGAACCGACGCTGTCAAACGGCACGCCGTGACGGCCCAGCGTTTCGGCAAAAACCGACGCGTCCCGCCCGATCAGCATTGCCCTGGCGATGCGGGGGAACAGCGGCGCGAGGGGTTCGATTCCACCCTGCTTCGCCATTCCGCCGGCGATCCAGATCACCCGCTCGTAGCAGATCAGAGCCCGCGCCGCAGCGTCGGCGTTGGTGGCCTTGCTGTCGTTCACGAAGACTACACCAGCGACTGTCGCGACACGCTGCTGCCGGTGTGCCAGCCCAGGGTAGCTTACCAGGCCGGCAGCAATGGCGTCGTCGGACAGGCCGAAAAACCGGGCCGCGACCGTCGCCGCGGCGGCGTTCTGCGCATTATGCGCGCCCGGCAGGGCTGGCCCGACGGCCAGCGGAGCCTGCGCGCCGGAAATCTCCACGATGGACGCGGGCCGCGACCGCAGCCAGGCCGCCATATCGAGCGAATCTGGGTCGTCGATGCCGATTACCGCGAGATCGGCGGCCGTCTGCCGATCAAAGACCGCGCGCTTGGCCCTGGCATAGCCTGCGATGTCGCCGTGACGGTCAATATGGTCGGCGCTGAGGTTGAGCATGATCGCCGCATCAAATCGCACCGTCGCGAGTCGCTCCAACATATAGGAGGACATTTCCAGCACGTACACTCCATCATGTGGCAGCAGCCTCAGTGAGAGCGCCGCAGGACCAAGGTTGCCGCCCATCGCCGATGGAATCCCGGCGCGCTGCAGCAGGTGCCCGAGCAGCGCCGTGGTGGTGGATTTGCCGTTTGTTCCGGTGATGCCGACGAATCGAGCCGCGGAGGCGGATGCCCGGACGGCCTGGAACAGTAGCTCGACATCGGACAGGATCGGCACTCCGGCGTCGATGGCGCGCCGGGCCGCCGGATGCGCGTGAGGCAGGCGGTGGGGAATCCCGGGCGACAATACCAAGGCATCGAAGTCGAACTTTTCCTCCGTCGGATCGCGCAGCGGCAACCCCGAAGCTGCCGCTCGCGCCGCCGGATTGTCATCCCAGCCGACCACATAGGCACCCATTGCCTGCAGGGCCCGCGCCGCGGAGAGGCCATTCTTACCCAGCCCGACGACGATGAAACGCCTGCCGCTGAAGAGGATGGGGGAGAACGTCTTCATCGGATCTTCAGGGTCGCCAGACCGACCAGGCCCAGGATCATCGAGATGATCCAAAAGCGAATAACGATGGTCGGTTCCGCCCAGCCCTTCTTCTCGAAGTGATGGTGCAATGGCGCCATCAGAAAGACCCGGGTTCCGGTCCGCTTGTACCAGAGCACCTGGACGATGACCGACAAAGTCTCGACCACGAAAAGGCCGCCAACGATCATCAGGACGATCTCGTGCTTGGTGACCATCGCGACAGCGCCCAGGGCCCCGCCCATCGACAGGCTACCAATATCGCCCATGAACACGGCGGCCGGCGGGGCATTGAACCACAGGAATCCCATGCCGGCGCCCACCAGCGCCGAGCAGAACACCGCCAGCTCGCCGGCGCCGACAACCGGGTGCAGTTGCAGGTAGTCAGCGAAAATGCGGTTGCCCACCAGATAGGCAATCAGCATGAAAACGGACGCCGCGATCATCGTTGGCACAATGGCCAACCCGTCCAGGCCGTCAGTGAGGTTCACCGCGTTGGAGGCACCCATCATGACGAGCATGCCGAACACCGGGAAGAAGTAGCCCAATTGGATCGACACCTCCTTGAACACCGGCACGGTCAGGGCGGTCCCAAGCGGGCCGCGTGCAAGCGAGGTGATCCAAACGGCCGCGATGAAGCCGACGACCGCCTGGATGACCAGCTTCAAGCGCCCCGGTACGCCGCGCGAGTTGCGCTTGCTGACCTTGAGGTAGTCGTCCCAGAAACCGAGCGCTCCATACCCGAGCGTCAGGAACAGCACCGGCCATATGTAACCGTCGTACAGGTCGACCCATAGCAGTGTGGAAATCGTCAGGCTGCCAAGGATCAGCAGGCCGCCCATCGTTGGCGTGCCCTTCTTCTCGACCAGATGCCGTTCCGGGCCGTCCAGACGAATCGGCTGCCCCTGCTTCTGCACTGATTTGAGCCACCGGATCACCGCCGGTCCGACCAGGAAGCTGACGATCAGTGCCGTCATGCAGGCCGCGCCGGCTCGGAACGTGATGTAGCGGAACAGATTGAACAGAATAAACTGATCCGCGAGGGGCCGAAAAATCATATACAGCATTAGCCGGCTCCGGCGGTGACGGCCGCAGCCCGGCCGGCGGCCTCGATTGCCTCGATTACATGCCGCATGCCGCTGCCCAGGCTGCCTTTCACCAGAACCACGTCGCCGCGGGTCAACGCAGCGGCGACGACCGGGGCCAGCGCAGCGGCATTCACCGCATGGAAGCCTCGCATCCCCTCGGGAACGGCATCGAACAGCGAGCGCATCAGCGGTCCGCAGGTGAACAGGCAATCCGCCGAGGCGGCGACCGGCCCCGCCAGTGCCGCGTGTTCTGCCGGTCCCTCCTCGCCCAGTTCCATCATGTCACCGAGAACTGCGACCCGGCGGTTCGCCGATTGCAGGCGCAGCACGTCCAACGCGGCGCGCATCGAGGCGCCATTGCCGTTGTAGCTTTCATCCAGCAGCAGCACGGTGCCGCAGCGCACGGCGATTTGCCGGCGCACACCGCGCCCGATCAGGGGAACAAAATCCTCTAGCGCATCGATCGCCCGGATCGGGTCCAGACCCATTGCGACGATGACGGCGAGCGTGGCGAGGGCGTTCACCGCCATATGCTGGCCGGGTGCGTTGATGCGGAACGACGCTGTTTGACCCACGACATTTGCGTGGATCAGCGATCCCTCGGCGTCTTCCTCCCGATGCACCAGCCGGATGTCAGCGGATGGATGCGCGCCGAAGGTCAGCAAGCTTGTGTCGGCCGCCGCGGCCCGCATGCGGCCGAACTGGTCGGAGTCGGCCGGCAG
>DASYBP010000545.1:0-2153 GCA_036500715.1 Rhodopila sp. | reverse complement strand
CTGCGTGGCCCTCTGGCCGACGCCGCCGCCGCCGCAGTGGCCGCTCTTCCCGGCGTGCGCGCGGCCCTGCTGGCATTCCAGCGCAGCTTCGCGGCGGGGCCGGGCGCGGTGCTCGATGGCCGCGACATCGGCACGGTGATCTTTCCCGATGCGGGGGTAAAATTATTCGTCACCGCCAGCCTGGAGGCACGGGCTCACCGCCGTTGGCAGGAGCTGCAAGCCAAAGGCGTGCAGGCCGATCTCGGCACGGTCGAACAGGACATGCGGGCGCGCGACGCGCAGGATGCCGCGAGGACTGCGGCGCCGCTACGCCCGGCCGACGACGCCGTGCTGCTGGACACGACGGCGCTGGACCCCGACGCCGCGTTCCGCGCAGCGATGGAGACGGTGCGCACGAAGCTCGCGAAGCTGGCTTCTCCCCCTCCCCTTGCGGGCTACGGGAGTCCGACATCTGCGGAATGATTAGCCAGATGCCAGCCGAGGAGTATCTGATCAAGGCGCAACAATCCGTGGTGGATCGTCTTTGGGCCGGGCGGCTTGTAGCCCTTGGAGGTGTAGCCAGACCAGCCGCCCAAGCGGGCAACGATCCAGACCACCCAGGCCAGCGACTGCGGATCGTGCGGATTTTTCAGCTTCTCCGTGCGTCCCTCCACCGAGGCGTTCAGCTGGTGCAGCGCCGGCATGTCGGCCGGCTCCACCACGTCGCTGCTCCGCTGCCCGGTGTTGCCGTCGCGCGCCAGCACAAGCTGCATTGCCCGCACCGCCGCGATCAGCGCCACCACGGCCAGCTTGGTGAAGCTGCGCGCATCCTCGACCTGCGAGTCCTCGATGCGCAGGCCATGCGTCTTCAACGAGCGGAAGACCTGCTCGATGATCCAGCGCAGCTTGTACCAAGCAACGATCTGGCGCGCCTCGGCCAGCGTGGTCACCGGATGGGTGGTGAACAACCGCCAATGCAGTCGCTCCTGGCCGGCCGGCGGGTCGATTTCGCGCACATCCACGACCGACAAGGTGATGCTTGCCGGCAAGCTACGGGCCACGGCGGTCTGCGGCCGCCGCAGCGACACCTGGCCAAATCGCACCGCCACCTCTGCCAGGCGTTCGCAGCGGGAGCCGCGTGGCGGCACGCTAATCCGCCTGCGTTCCTGCTCGGTCCAACCGGCACAGCGTTCGGAGAGCAGGCCGCCGTCCGCCAGGGCCCGGTCCTGCGCCGAGCGGCACAGCAGGTGCACCGTCTCCGGCCGGCGGGCGAACAGGTCGTAGATGTCGCTCTCGCGATCCGCCACCATGGTGATCATGGCGGCACTGGCCAGGCGGTCGCCGGCGACCGCGGCGGCGTCGAGCCAGCGGCGCGACTCCTTGTCATCGGCCCCGCGCTGGTGGTGGTCGGTGACTTTGCCCTCCAGCCGGTTCATCACCACGCAGCCGACCAGGCCGACGAGGCCGCCATTGTCCGCATCAACCGCGATGGTGGGATGCAGGAACAGGCCCGGGTCGATGCCGTTGCCGCCCGTGCCGAAGCCGCGTTTGCTGGCTTGATGGGTGGGGAAGTGCAGTTCGCTGGTGTCGTCGATAGCCAGGATGTGGCGTCCGCCGACACGCTGTCCGGTCAGCAATCCGGCGTTTGCCAGCATCTCGTGAATGCTCACTCGCCGGCTCGCCAGGAAATAGCCGAACTGAAGGGACTGTTTGCGGTCTTTCGCCAGCCGATGGAGGCACATGGTGCGCTTGCGCTGCATGGCCTGCAGCAGCGCGCCGCCAACGCACTCCAGCCGCTTATCCCCGAACCGACCAAGAGTGGCCTCATACATGCGAAGCGCCCCTGCCAGAAGAGTGATGGCAGGCAGAGAGTCAGCGACCCTCAAGGGCGGCAATTCACAGGCGATTCATTCCGCGGATGTACGAACGCCCTAGCCCCTTGCGGGAGGGGGCTGGGGGAGGGAATGGTCGGAGGTTCGCACCGACTACCCCCTCCCCCCCCAACCCCCTCCCGCAAGGGGAGGGGGAGACCTTAGGCGGGGACTGTTTCGGCGGTGTCCAGGGCGCGCAGGGCCGGGCTGGTGCCGGTGACGATGGCGTGGATCAGCTCGTCATCGGGAGGACCAAAGTCGCAATTGGGCGGCAGGCCGCCATACCGCCGGATCGGGCCGGCG
>DASYBP010000544.1:0-8480 GCA_036500715.1 Rhodopila sp. | reverse complement strand
CATGGTGGTTGCGGGAGCCGTTCACGCCCAGGATGCACCCGTTGTGGTGGAACTGTTCACCTCCCAGGGGTGCTCCTCCTGCCCGCCCGCCGATGCGTTTCTAACCGACCTGGCCCGCCAACGCCGGGACGTTCTGCCCTTGGCGTTTCACGTCACCTACTGGGACTACCTAGGGTGGAAAGATCCCTACGCGCTGGATGCGGCGACCGCTCGCCAGCGCGAATATGCCCGCCATCTGGGTGACGACGGGGTCTATACGCCGCAGATGGTCGTTGATGGCGGCAAAGGCTTTGTGGGCTCCAGCCGCGCCGAGGGCCTCGGCGCGATCGCCGCTGCGGGCCGCAAGATCGTGCCGGTCAGCGTCATGCGTGACGGGGCGTCCCTGCTGGTGAAGGTCGGACCAGGGTCCGGAACCGCGCAGGTCATACTGGTGGGGTTCGACCCGGCGCACGAAACGCCGGTGGGCCGAGGCGAAAACAGTGGTCGCACGTTGCATGAGACCAATATCGTGCGGTCTCTGACGCCACTCGGCGGCTGGACCGGTGCGGCCGTGACGCTGCGCCCGGCACCCCCCGCCGGCGAAGGCTTCGCCGTCCTGTTGCAGGCCGAGGACGGCCGCATCATCGGCGCCGCCAGGTTGCCATCCTGATCGACTGACCCCCGCCACCGAAGGCTAGGCAGGTCGATGCCGCGGCGCGAATCAATGCGTTGCGGTTACCAAATCAAGCTTGCCGGCAAGAAATCAAACCGGTAGTTCGATCGGGATCGATAAGGTCTCGGGGGAAGCATGTTCCATCAACTGCTGACACCGGTCGGCGACAGCCTGCCGCTTTCGTTCCTGGTTGCGGTTTTACCGATCGTTGTCGTGCTGGTCATGCTGGGCGTGTTGCGCCGGCCGGCGTGGCAGTCGTCGTTGGCTGGCCTGATCGCCGGCCTGCTGATCGCGGTCGCGGTCTGGCGGATGCCGGCGGGCCTGGCGCTGGACAGCATGGCGGCGGGCGTGGTGTTCGCGCTGTGGCCGGTGATGTGGATCGTGTTCACCGCACTGCTGCTCTACAACGTCGCCGTTGTCTCAGGCCGGTTCGACGCCTTCCGGGACTGGGTGCTGAACCACTTGCCAAACGACCGGCGGATCGTACTGGTGGTGGTCGGTTTTTGCTTCGGATGTCTGCTGGAGGGCATCGCCGGGTTCGGCACCCCGGTGGCGATCACCAGCGCCCTGCTGATAATGGTTGGCTTCCCCCCGCTCGAGGCTTTGACGTTCACCCTCATCTTCAACACCGCGCCGGTGGCCTTCGGCGCGCTGGGCGTGCCCGTCACGGTGCTGGGCCAGGTGACCAGCCTGCCGGCGGTAAAGCTTGGTGCCATGATCGGCCGGCAATTGCCGTTCCTGGCAATACTGCTGCCCTTCTACGTCATGGCGCTCTACGGCGGCAGGCGGTCGGTCAAAGCGATCTGGCCGGTGCTGCTGGTCGCGGGCCTGAGCTTCGCGGCCGCCCAGTTCGTGACTTCGAACTTTCTCGATTATGCGCTGACCGACGTGCTGTCATCGCTCAGCGCACTGGTCGTCACGCTGCTGTTCCTGCAGGTCTGGCGGCCGGCAACCGATCCGGCCTTCGCGATCAGCGCCGAGGTGACGGGCGCCACCCGGCAACCCGCGGTGCCGGCCTGGCAGGGCTGGCTGCCATGGATCGTGGTCTCGGTGGTTGTTATCGCCTGGACCCATTTCAAGGTGTCCGCCAACGGGCAACAGTCGATCCAGTGGCCCGGGCTGCATAATCAGATCGCCATCACGCTGTACAACGACAAACCCTATGCCGCCGTCTGGGCGTTTCAGCCGCTGGCGACGGGGACGGCAATCCTGCTGGCCGCGGTTGTAACTGCCGCTTTGGTCGGCGTCGGCCCTGGTCGGTTCTTCAAGGCCGTCGAAACGACCTGGAAGCAGAGTCGGATCGCGATCCTGACCGTCGCGCTGATCGTTGCGCTGGCCTACGTGATGAACTACTCGGGTCTGAATTATACGCTAGGCAAGGGCGTGGCCTCGATGGGCTTCATCTTCCCACTCGTCTCGCCGTTTCTGGGATGGGTGGCGGTATTCCTGTCGGGCAGCGACACTTCGGGGAACGCTCTGTTCGGCAACCTCCAGGTCGTCGCCGCCAATCAGCTTGGTTTGAACCCGGTGCTGATCGCGGCGACCAACTCCTCCGGCGGCGTGATGGGCAAGATGATCTCGCCGCAGAACATCGCCACCGGGGTGTCAGTCACCGACCTGAAGGGTCAGGAAGGCGTGGTGTTCGCCCGCACCTTCAAGCACAGCATCACGCTAACCATTCTGCTCGGACTGCTGGTGGTCCTGCAGCAATACGTCTTCCCGTGGATGATCCCCTGACGCTCAACTTCGTCATGGCCGGCGGAGGCCGACCATCCTCGACCTGGTCCGGAAACCCTATTCCTCGGCCTCGTCGTCCTTCGCCGCGACCGGACCGCTGTCCTGGCCTTTCGCCGTCGGATCGCGATCAACCAGCTCGATCACCGCCATGTCGGCCGCGTCGCCATAGCGAACGCCCGCCTTCAAGACTCGTGTATAGCCGCCCGCCCGGGTCCTGTAGCGATCGGCCAATGTGCCGAACAGCTTCGTCACGATCACATCGTCACGCAGCTCAGCGTAGGCTTGGCGCTTGTTGGCAAGCCCGCCCTTCTTTCCCAGTGTGATCAGCTTCTCCGTCACCGGACGAAGCTCCTTCGCTTTCGGCAGCGTCGTGGTGATCTGCTCGTGCTTCAGCAGCGCGTGCGCCATGTTCCGGAACATAGCCAGACGGTGGGTCGAGGTAACGCCGAGCTTCCGGCCGGCAACACCGTGACGCATGGATCGGTTTCCTTAAACTTCGTGCTCAGAACGGCTCTTCCAGCCGCTTGGCGAGGTCTTCAATATTTTCCGGTGGCCAGCCGGCAACGCTCATGCCCAGGCCCAGCCCCATGGAGGTCAGCACCTCCTTGATCTCGTTGAGCGACTTGCGGCCGAAGTTCGGCGTGCGCAACATTTCCTGTTCGGATTTCTGCACCAGGTCGCCGATATAGACGATGTTGTCGTTCTTCAGACAGTTGGCGCTGCGGACCGACAGCTCCAACTCGTCGACCTTGCGCAGCAGGTTGCGGTTGAACGGCAGGTCGTCCTGCGGTTCCTCGGCTCTGATCTGCTGCGGCTCATCGAAGTTGATGAACAATTGAAGCTGGTCCTGCAGGATGCGCGCGGCCAGGGCGACGGCATCCTCCGGCGTCACCGCGCCGTTGGTTTCAACCGTTAGCAGCAGCTTGTCGTAGTCAGTGACCTGACCCACGCGGGTCGGAGCGACGCTGTATGACACCCGGCGCACCGGGGAGTAGATGCTGTCCACCGGAATCAGTCCGATCGGAGCATCCTCCGGACGGTTCACGCTCGACGGCTGGTAGCCCTTCCCCAGGTTGACGGTGAATTCCATACCGAGCTTCACGCCGTCATCCAGCGTGCAGATGACCAGCTCCGGGTTCATGATGTCGATGTCGTGGCCGGACTGGATCTGTCCGGCGCGCACCTCGCCGGGACCCGTGGCGGTCAGCGTCATGCGCTTGGGGCCCTCGCCGTGCATCCGCAGCGCCAACTGCTTGATGTTCAGAACGATATCGGTCACGTCCTCCCGGACCCCGGCGACGCTGCTGAATTCGTGCAGCACCCCATCGATCTGAACCGCGGTCACCGCCGCGCCTTGCAGCGAGG
The DNA here is from genome assembly GCA_036500715.1 of Rhodopila sp. Taxonomy (GTDB): domain Bacteria; phylum Pseudomonadota; class Alphaproteobacteria; order Acetobacterales; family Acetobacteraceae; genus Rhodopila. The sequence continues at coordinate 4,726 of DASYBP010000544.1, read as the reverse complement.
ACAGCAGGATGCGGCGGATGGCGTTGCCCAGCGTCATGCCGAAGCCGCGCTCCAGCGGTTCGGCGACAACCGTGGCGACCTTGGACGGGTCGGCGCCCGGCTCCACTTCCAATTTTTCTGGCTTGATCAGAGATTGCCAGTTTCTCTGAATAACTGCGCTATGCCTCATACCACCAACACCTTTCGAACCGCGCGCGGCGCGGCTGATGTCCTTTGGACAGTGTCAAAACCTCAAACTCTGTCTGCCGCCCCTGGCCGGACGGCGCCCGACGACGACGTCCACCCGGTGGCGGCCGGTGGGGCGCCCGGTGGGGCGAACGGGTCTCAAACCCGCCGACGCTTGCGCGGTCGGCAGCCATTGTGCGGAATGGGGGTCATGTCACGGATGGTGGACACCGCGAAGCCGACAGCCTGCAACGCGCGCAGGGCGCTTTCGCGTCCCGAACCTGGGCCGCTGACCTCGATCTCAAGCGTTTCCATTCCGTGCTCACGGGCTTTCTTGCCGGCATCCTCGGCCGCCACCTGCGCAGCATAGGGCGTGCTCTTGCGGCTGCCCTTGAAGCCTTGGCTACCCGCCGACGACCATGCGATCGCATTGCCTTGAGCGTCGGTAATGGTGATCACGGTGTTGTTGAACGTAGCGGCGACATGGGCCACGCCGGCTATGATGTTCTTGCGCTCTTTACGGCGAGGCCGAGCGGCGGTGGCGGATTTCGCCATGGTGTTGTTTCATCCTGCTTCAACTGCCAACCGCGCCGAAAACCGGCGCGGCGTAATGCGTCCATGAGGCCGGCCGTGCGGCCGGCGGTTACTTCGTGACTTTTTTCTTGCCGGCGATCGCCACCGCTTTACCCTTCCGAGTGCGGGCATTGGTGTGAGTCCGCTGACCGCGCACCGGAAGTCCCCGGCGATGCCGCAGCCCGCGATAGCAGCCAAGATCCATTAGCCGCTTGATGTTCATCGCGACTTCGCGCCGCAGATCACCCTCCACACGATACTCACGGTCAATCAGTTCGCGGATGCGAAGCACCTCCTCATCCGAAAGCTGATTGACCCGCCGATCGTCGGGAATGCTAAGCTGTTCGCAGATCGCGGCAGCCTTGGCCGGCCCGATGCCATAGACATAGCGCAGTCCGATGGTGACCCGCTTATTCGTTGGAATATTCACGCCGGCAATACGCGCCACGCTAGACTCTCCTGTCGTCCGATATCTCTGATCGGGACCTTTAACTGCCCCATCGGGGCCGAATTATGCGCACGCGGCGCCAAAACCCATATGGGGCTGCGCCGGAGCGCGGGACTATAGTTTCCGCCGCGCAGGAGTCAACGAAGTCTTATCAATTCTGCGTGATGAAAGCCGCGTGATGAATACAACATCCCTTTCAGCCCGGCGCCAGCACCGCATCCAATTGACTCGACACCGTATCGATATCGGCCATGCCGTCGACAGTCTTCAGGATTCCCGCCGCGGCGTAATGCGGGATGATGGGTGCGGTCTGCCGGTGATACGCCGCCAGGCGCGCCGCAACGGTCTCCCGGTTGTCGTCGGCCCGACGGATGAACTCGGTCGCGCCGCAGACGTCACATACGCCGGCCTTCGCCGTCGGCTTGAACGTGTCGTGATAGCCGGTGCCGCACCGCGCGCAGGTAAAGCGGCCGGCAATACGATCGGTCAGCGCCGCGTCATCGACCTTCAGCTCAATCACCGCATCCAGCTTGAGGTCCTTCTCAGCCAGCATCCGGTCCAGCGCCTGGGCCTGCGGCACCGTGCGGGGGAACCCGTCCAGAATGAAGCCGTTGGCCGCGTCCGGCCGCTCCAGCCGCGATGCCAGCATCCGCACCAGGATGTCGTCGGAGACCAGTTGTCCGGCCTCCATGACCGCCTTCGCCTCCTTGCCGATCGGGCTGCCGGCGGCGACCTCCGCGCGCAGCATGTCACCGGTGGAGATCTGTACGATACCGTACCGTTCCTCCAAACGCTTCGCCTGGGTACCCTTACCCGCGCCGGGCGGGCCCAACAGTATCAGCTTCACCGACGTCCCTTTGCCCGGGTTTTTCGTATCAGGCCTTCGTATTGATGTGCGAGCAGATGCGACTGGATCTGCGTCACGGTGTCCATTGTAACGGAGACCACGATTAGGATCGAGGTGCCGCCGAAATAGAACGGCAGCCCGTAATCGGTGATCAGGATCTGAGGCAACAGACAGATCGCCACCAGGTAGATGCCGCCGACCGTGGTCAGCCGGGTCAGGATCCGGTCGAAATATTCCGCCGTCGCGCTGCCGGGACGGATTCCAGGAATGAAACCGCCGTATTTCTTCAGATTGTCCGCCGTCTCCTCCGGATTGAACACCACCGCGGTGTAGAAGTAGGAAAAGAAGATGATCATGAACGCATACAGGCCGAGATACAGCGGCTGACCCTGCCCGAGCTGCGCCGCGATCGCTTGCAGCCAGGGCGGCCCGTTGGTGGCAAATCCGGCGATCGCGGCCGGGATCAGCAGGATGGAACTGGCGAAGATCGGCGGTATGACGCCCGAGGTGTTGATCTTCAGCGGGATGTGCGTCGAGTCGCCGCCGAACATACGGTTGCCGACCTGACGCTTCGGATACTGCACCGCGATCCGCCGCTGCGCCCGTTCCACGAACACGATGATGGTGATCGTCGCCACGGCGATCACCATGAACAGCAGGATGAAAAACGGCGACAGCGCTCCGGTCCGGCCCATCTCCAGCAGCGAGGCAAACGCCGTCGGCAGGTTGGCGACGATGCCGGCCATGATGATCAGGCTGGTGCCGTTGCCGATGCCTCGCGCCGTGATCTGCTCGCCCAGCCACATCAGGAACATGGTGCCGCCGACCAGGGTAATGACGCAGGAGAATCGGAAGAACCAGCCCGGATCGATCACCGCCGCGCCGAAACTGCCATGCATCGACTCCAATCCCACGGCAATCCCGTAGGATTGAAACGTCGCGATGACGACGGTCAGGTAGCGGGTATATTGATTGAGCTTCTTGCGTCCCTGCTCGCCCTCTTTCTTCAGGGTCTCGAGCGTCGGAATAGCCGCCGACATCAACTGGATGATGATGCTGGCGCTGATGTACGGCATGATATTCAGCGCGAAGACGGTCATCCGCCGCAGCGCACCGCCGGTGAACATGTCGAACATGCCCAGGATGCCGCCGCCGTGCTGCGACAGCATTTCTCCCATCACCGAGGCATCGACGCCGGGGACCGGGATATAGGTGCCGATCCGATAAACGATCAGCGCCCCTAGCGTGAACCATATCCTCTGCTTGAGCTCGGTCGCCTTCGAAAAGACGCCCATGTTGAGACTGGCTGCAAGCTGTTCGGCAGCGGAGGCCATGAGAGATCCCTTTGTCGACGCGGTGTCTTCTGTTCGCCCAGTCTTTCGGCGGCGTCTATTGTCGGCGCGCGCAGCGGTGCGTGCAAGACGAATGCTGAGCGACGCCTGTGCCGCCGGCCGGCAGCCCCCCGTCCGGTTAGGCCCCCTCCGCCGCGACCGCTTTCGGCGCCACCGTCGTGGTCACGGATCCACCGGCCTGCTCCACCGCGGCCTTCGCCGCAACCGACGCGCCAGACACCGTGACGGTCACGGCACGCGAGATCGTGCCATCGGCCAGCAGGCGAACGCCGTCCTTGTCGCGGCTCGCCAGGCCCGCCGCATACAGAACGGCCTCGGTGACCGGCTGCGACGCGTCGATCTTCTCGGCCTCGATCGCCGCCTCCAGCGCACCGAGGTTCACCGGGGCATATTCGCGGCGAAAGTGATTGTGAAAGCCGCGCTTCGGGAGCCGCCGATAGATCGGCAGCTGACCGCCCTCGAAGCCGTTCAGCGCCACACCTTCGCGCGCCTTCTGCCCCTTAACGCCCTTGCCGGAGGTCTTGCCCTTGCCGGAGCCGATGCCCCGGCCCAGCCGCTTCGACTTCAGGCGCGCCCCCGGATTGTCCCGCAGCTCGTTCAGGTTCATGGCAGCTCCTCCACCTTGATCAGGTGGGCGACCTTGCGAATCATTCCGCGAACCGAGGGTGTGTCCTCCAGCTCACGGCTGCGCCGCAGCTTGTTGAGGCCAAGACCGATCAGGGTCTCCTTCTGGCCGGGCTTGCGCCCCAGTGCCGACGCCGTCTGCGTCACCCGAACTTTAGGCATTGGCAGGGGCCTCGGGCGCTGGCGGCACGGGCGGCGCGGCGCTGACCGGTACATGGTTGGCGGGCGCATGGCTGGCGGGCGCACTCGGGACGTCACGGCGTCCGAACAGTTCCGGCACCTTCTTGCTGCGCCGCGTCGCGACAGAGCGGGGGCTGGCACATTTCTGCAACGCCGCGAAGGCCGCCTTGACCATGTTGTGCGGATTCCGGCTGCCAAGGCTCTTCGCCACCACATCGCCGATGCCCAACGTTTCGAACACTGCGCGAAGCGGCCCGCCGGCGATGATGCCGGTGCCGGCGGTTGCGGAGCGCAACACCACGTTGCCGGCACCGTAGTGGCCCTCGACATCGTGATGCAGCGTGCGGCCTTCCTTCATCGGCACCCGGATCATCGAGCGCTTGGCACGTTCGGTCGCCTTGCGAATTGCTTCCGGAACCTCGCGCGCCTTGCCGGCACCGTAACCAACACGGCCTTTCTGATCGCCGACCACCATCAGCGCGGCAAACGCGAAGCGTCGGCCGCCTTTCACCACTTTGGCGACGCGGTTGATGGTCA
>DASYBP010000543.1:0-3298 GCA_036500715.1 Rhodopila sp. | reverse complement strand
GGGCGGCGTGGTCGTGCCGGCAGAAACGGAGCCGTTCCAGGTCATTCGCACATTGCCGCATGGTCATGTCTCGGCGGTGCTCGGCGTGATCAGCAAGATCGGGCTCGACCGGTTGCTGGGGCCGCACGCCAACCGGCCACGCGATCTGGTCGTGGCAATGATCGTCAGCCGGATCATCGCGCCGGCCTCCAAGTTGGCGACGACAAAAGGGCTGAACCCGATGACAGCGACCACCAGCCTGGGCCAGGTCTTGGGCTTGGGCGAGGTCGCCTACGACGAGCTTTACCAGGCGCTCGACTGGCTGCTCGCCCGCCAACCGGCGATCGAGACCGCCCTGGCGCGACGGCATCTCAAAGGGGGCACGCTGGTGCTCTACGACGTCAGCTCCAGCTATGTCGAGGGGCGCTGCTGTTTGTTGGCTAAGCGCGGCCATAACCGCGACGGCAAGAAAGGCAAGCTGCAGATCGTCTACGGCCTGCTCTGTGCACCGGATGGCTGTCCGGTGGCGGTCGAGGTATTCGACGGCAACACGGGTGACCCCAAAACCCTCGCGGTCCAGATCGACAAGCTGAAGGTTCGTTTCGGCCTCGCGCACGTCGTGCTGGTCGGCGATCGGGGCATGATCACCCAAGCCCGCATTCGCGAGGATATGGTCCCGGCCAATCTCGACTGGATCACCGCGCTGCGCGCGCCGGACATCAAGGCCCTGGCCGAGCGCGGGAAATTGCAGCTCACCTTAGCTGGACTTTGGCGCTTTGGGGAGGTCAAGCGGCATAGGACATCAGCTCTGCCAGACGCTGCTGCAGGGGCCTGGGATTTTCGGCGGTTCGTGCGCGTGCGCGCCAAGTTGGATAATCGTTCCGCCATAGGATCGGGCTCACCGCCTCCTCCGCCCACAGCACCCGTCTGACAGCAGCGAGACAGTCCGCGAACGTCGGATCCGGCTTGCGGTACCAGGCAGCGCCGAGCACCGCGAGCGTGCCGGTCCTTTCGGCCTGATCGGCCGCCCACAGCGTCACCAGCGAGAACAGACCGAGCAGCAACGGCGTGGTCCGGTGGATGGCCCGATCCGACCACTGCCGTTGGGTCTCGAAGCCGAGATGGCGCCGGGTCTCTTGGAAGGTGGGCTCGACCGCCCAGCGCCTCGCATACCATGTCAGGATCTGCAGCGCTGACTGCGCGGGATCGGAGCAGACGAACACGCGCGTCTCGGCGCGCCCGGTCGGGTCCCGGCTCAGCACCCAGCGCACCGGCATGGTCTTGCCGTGCGCGCTCCACAGCGCCGTGCCGGTCGCGACATCGACCGCCCGCTCCGTCCTGCCGTCTTTCGTCCGCCATCCCGGGATGGTCAGGCGCACCCACTTGGTGGCTTTCCGCACCGCCCGCGTCCGCGGCGTCAGCTGGCGGGTGCCGCGCACACGCGGCCTGCCTTTCTGGCCTTTCTTGCGCGGCGGGGGCGGGTTGAAGAAGCGTGCGTCCAGGCGGCAGCGCGCCACGCACACCGCGCGCTCTCGCAGCGCCCAGAACACGTCGAGGCTGGCGTAGGCGCCGTCCGCCACCATCACCAGCCGTCGGCCCGGACACCAGCGGGCGACCAGCCGCATGGCCCAGGCAGCCTTCTCCGGCAGTGTCTGGTGCCGCCGCTGCCGCCTGGTATCAACCTGCTCTGAGCGGCTCAGGATCGTCAGGAACGGCAGCCCCCATGTGCGTCTGGCAAAACCGGGCCTGACCACCACCTGCAACGACAGCCACCGCAAGCCCTCGGTCTTGGCGAAGAAGCCGCGGCTCGAGCGCACTGCATCGCGCCAGATCCCCTTGTCGCGGATCCTGGCGCCGCGTCGCCGTTCGACGGAGTCATCCACGGCAATGACCAACGGCTCGTCATCCGGTACGAACGCCCTCTGCAGCAGGCCAAGCAGGATCTTCGCCCCCTGCAGGCCCGACCACTGCGCGCACGAGAGGAACCGATGGAACCGGCTGAACCCCTTGTCCGCGGCGCCGTCCACCGCCCGCAGGGCGGCGCACACCGTGCGTCGGTTCAGGCACAGCAACGCTCCACTCGTCAGCGCCACCGCGTTCAGCCATGAGGGCCGCGTAAACATCGCCGCGAACGGCAGCAGCCACAGCTCCATTGCCCGGATGCCACCGCCGGATGCATCAACCTTCGCCATGACCCACTCTCCCAAGAGGCCATACTGCACCTCGTCTTGAGGGAAAGGATGGAAGATGGCCGGGTTGCCACAGGGACCACTTCGCCGCCTACTCTCCCGGCTGCCGTCGCGTCTGCTCGCGCGACAACCTCCGATCAGCCCGATGTCGCCGCCAGGGCTGCTTCCGGTGACCCGTGCCGAGATCTTGTCCCGCTATCGTCACCTGCGCCAGATCAGCAAGGAACTGCACGAGGCGGTCCTGGACATCACCGCTGCCGACGTGCTGCTCGACTGGGCCAGGCGGATCGAGCTGACGCAGGGCAGGACGGTGATTTCGGACAGCGAATCTGAAATTGTGCTCGCCGAGGATCTGGCGATTTATCTGGCCCGGTTGGGCCGCCCACACCCGCTCGACCGTTACGCCCGAGTTGCAGGTTTTGCGCCTGGCTCCGACAAAGCGATCGTGCTCGAGGCCATGCGCCAAGCCCGCTTCTCGCTCTGGCACATTGAGCGGCACCACGAAACCACCGGTCTGATCCTGCGCGACCTGCTGCGCGACGAGGAGATCTGGCTAATCGACGAGGCCCTGGCGAAGAACGTGCGGCCGGGACAGGAGATGGCCGCACGCCTCATCGTACCCGACCGCTTCGCAATGACGGCTCGCGTCATTGTGCCGATCATCCCGGCTCTGATGACACGCTCGGAGCTGATGGAAGAAGTGGCCATCAGAGCCCCTGCTTTGAGAAGCCTCCAAGGAAAGGCCCTTGCTGGGGACCCCCGTCTTGCCATCGGCATCTATCGCGCCGCCGTGGCCACGGGAGCAATGGACTTTGTCCGCTTCAAGCGGAAATAGGCCAACCTTTCGCTTACAAACGCACTCCAGCTCCCCTCAAAAACGCCAAAGTCCAGCTAAATTAGGCGGCTGTAAGCCAAAATCGCCATAACCGACATCAAAATTCCAATATCTCGCGCTACCCGTCACCTCTGCCATACGTATCGTTGTTCTCTGGTGAATAACCGGATGTTGTCCGGCTGCGGGCGCGCGCATGCCACCAGCACCAGCAGGACAAGAAGCTGTACGCGATTAAATCCCCTGCTACGCTTGGGCTTGGGTGACGAGCCGTCGTGAGATGATGGAAATCATCGCG
>DASYBP010000542.1:0-1753 GCA_036500715.1 Rhodopila sp. | reverse complement strand
GCGCCGGTGCAGACCGAGGCGGTGCGGCGCGCCTCGGCCGATCGCTGGCGTATCCAGTTGACCAGAGCCGGGTCCGTGGCGGCGGCCTCCACGCCCTGGCCGCCGGCGATCATCAGCGTATCGATCGAGGTTCCGACGGTTGGGAGCGGGGTTGCGACGAGTCCCAAGCCGGCGGAGGCGGTGATGGATCGGCCGGCTTGCGCCACCACCCTGGGGGCGTAGGGCAGGTTGTGGCCGGTCTCGGCGACGATGTCGTTGGCGGTGGCGAACACCTGCAGCGGGCCGGTGACATCGAGCAGTTGCACCGAGGGGTAGGCGAGCACCTCGACGACACGATGGGCGTTTGGCGCAGAACGAGGGGTCTTTGGCATTTCCGCCAGAGTGTGCCGGGGTAGGGTTGTCTTGTCCATCCCGGGCTTTCCAGTTGGAGGCGAACATGATCCCGCATGATACCCACCTGCAGATCGGCTCCCTGCTGTTCGAGGGCGTCGATCAGATCGATCTGACCGGACCGTTCGAAGTGCTGTCGCGCATGCCGAACGCAACCTATCGTATCTACGGCAAGACGGCGGAACCGGTGCGTGACCTGAAGGGATTGCGGCTGACGCCGGATGCGGCTTTGGCCGATGCTCCGCCGCTCGATGTGCTGCATGTGCCGGGTGGTTTCGGTCAAGAGGCGATGATGGAGGATGCCGAGGTGCTGGAATGGATCCGGCGGCAGGCGGCGGGCGCGCGCAGCGTGTTCTCGGTCTGCACCGGCGCCTTGCTGTGCGGCGCGGCCGGCCTGTTGCGGGGACGCCGGGCGACGACGCACTGGGCTTCGTTTCACCTGCTGCGGTTGTTTGGTGCGATCCCAGTCAATCAGCGGGTCGTGGTGGATGGGAACTGGGTGTTTGCCGCCGGGGTCACGGCCGGGATCGACGGCGCGCTGCGTCTGGCGGCCCTGTTACGTGGCGACGACGCCGCGCAGACCATTCAGCTTCAGATGGCGTATGCGCCGGAGCCGCCGTTTGACAGCGGGACGCCGGAGACGGCCCCGGCCGCGATCCTCGAGCAGGCGCGGCAGTCGGTCGCCCGGATTACGGCGCAGCGGGAGATGACGGCGCGGCGTGTGGCTTCGCGCCTTGGCATCGAAGAGGTGCCAGGATCATCGGGGCAAAGTTTGGCTGGAAACGAGGGATAAATGGCATGTGTGTGATTGTCCCCGGGCCCATTTCGGGATCTGGACGCGGTCGGTCGGCAGGCAAGCCGATCGAGGCTGGACTTTGGGGCTTGGGGGTTCAGCACGCACGACACGCGTAGCTACGGTTGGTGATACAGAAACGGCGAAGGTCGCTATCAGGACCGCCGAATTCAGGAGCTAGTCATGACCACGATCACGTTTACCAAAACCGCTGCGCCGGACTGGTTGCTGGCGTTGTGGAGGGAAATCGACGACAAGACGTTTGGCAAAGGGTTCGATTGTTTCGCGGAGGATGCTGTTTGCAACCTCGGTGTCGCCGACTGGCATGGACGCGAGGCGATCCGGCAGAATCTGCGGGAGTTCATCGACAAGGGTTTTACCGCGCAGCACGACGTCGTCGAGTATTTCGATAGTCCTCTGCTAAAGGTTTTCCACGGCAAGGTCAGGATGACGTTCGATGACCCCAGCGTGGCGAGCGTCAGGCCGACGATGACCCATTTTTTCTACATGGACGAGAAAGATCCGTCGAAAGTCAGCAGATGGATCGGGTCGGTGGGTCCCACGGGGTTT
>DASYBP010000541.1:0-3248 GCA_036500715.1 Rhodopila sp. | reverse complement strand
GACCCGAGCGATCCAAATTGAAGCGCCCGGATCGGGGGATCCGGGCGTTTGCCAGAGGCATAAGCGAAGACCGAATTGAAACAATTCCCATGAAGGCGAGCTTCAGATCAGGACTTGCCGGCTACCTTCTTATACCAACGGCCCTAAAGATTGACTGTTGCCCATTCTCTGGTCCCGATGGTGCGAATGCGATCTGGGTCGTTGGCGAACCAGTTCCAAGCCTCACAACAGGCATCGAGGATCTCGTCATAGCTGTCCCATACGCCCGCGGAGAGCCGGTTCGCCCGTAAGTATTCCCAGACGTTCTCCATGGAATTGAGCTCTGGTGAATAAGGCGGCAGGGGGATCAGCACGATGTTGCCTGGCAATTTCAGACTGCCGCCTGTTTGATGCCATCCGGCTCCATCACAGATCACAGCGGCGAGCGCGCCTGGCGCAACCTGGGTGCTGATCTCGGCGAGATGAAGGTTCATGCAATAGGTATTGACGGTCGGCGTAACGATCGCTGCGCCGATGCCACGGGCCGGGCAGATCGCGCCAAAGATGTAGGCGGTGTCGTGGCGGTTATCCCGCACCATCGCTGGGCGAGAACCGACTGCCGACCAGACATAGCTGAGGGAACCCTTCTGTCCTACTCTGGCTTCATCTTGATACCAGATCTCTACCGTCTCCGTGGCGGCGACACTCAACAGGGCTTCTTTAAGGTGGGTGCCGAAGTTTCCTAAGAAACACAGACCTGGGCGGTAGCCTGATCCGCGTGCTTCAGAACGAACCCCAGCGACTTTGCCCGTCGCCGAAGGTTGCTCAGGACGCGCTGGCGGTAGCGATCTTCATAGTAGGCCGCGCCGGGATCAACGTAGGACATACCGTGCCGAAGCATGTTGTAGAATAGAACGGCGATCTTTCGAGCGGTGGCAGTGATTGCCTTTGCTTTCCCAACTCGCGCCGATAGCCGGCGGTAGAAGGCACCCAGCGCGGTGTCGGTTCGGCCCACGGTTCCGGCGGCGAGCCGCAGCAAAGACGCCGCCCGATTGCTGGTGCGTCGGGTTTTTGACGATAGCACCTTTCCCCCGGAGATTTTGTTGTGAGGCGCGAGCGTCAGCCATGACGTGAAGTGCTTCGCGCTCGGCCAGGCCGCCAAGCTGGTCCCACATTCCCCGACCAGTTTGAGCGCCAGGTATGGCCCGATGCCGTCGATCTGGGTGAGATCAACGCCGAGGATCGCGTGCAGTGCGGCACGAGCATCAAACGACGGCGCATTCGGCTGGTGGACCCTCCGCCGCCCCGGAAGAAGCTTATTTGCGGGCGGTGCGGCGTTCTTCTTCAGCCGCTTCAGGATTGTCTCGATCTGCATGTCGCAGGCCATGACCTTCGTCTGATAGACGTCATACAGCTCAAGTGCCTGGGTCAACGCGAAGATGTGTTCCTCACGGTAATTGCCAACCAGCGCCTGGCACACCGTCTCGACGGACGCGTGACACCGCCGTTCACGATACGAAGCCAGGATACTTGGCTCACGCTCGCCCGCGACGATCGCGCGGATGATGGATAGGCCGGTCACGCCTGTGATATCGGACACGACATGATGCAGTTGCAGGTTCATCTGCATCAGCGCCTTTTGCATGTGCTGGATGTGCGCCGCCGCGTAGTCCAACAAACGCTCCCTTTGTCGTAAATAGGCGCGCAGGCCAGCGATTTCGGGCTGGGGCCGGAAGCTGGCGCGCAGCAGGCCGTATTCGTGGAGGCGCTGCAGCCACTCCGCGTCGCTGACGTCGGTCTTGCGGCCCGGGACGTGCTTCGCATCGCGGGCGTTGACCACCATCACGTCGAACCCGCGCTGTTCCAAGATCTCGAACACCGGGATCCAGTAAACCCCGGTCGATTCCATGACGACCGTCTTTATTCCACAGTGCGTGAACCAGTCAGCCAACCGCTCAAGATCGTTCGTGAAGGTCTGGAAAGTCCGCACCGGTTCTGTGTCGCGTTTGGGGCCAACGGCCGCGACGTGTATGGTGGCGCCAATATCAATTGCCGCCGCGGCCGGGTGAACCGGGAACAAATCCCGCGACCTGCGGGATCGCTTCGTGCGAGGCATGCCATCAACCCTCCTGCTTGAAAAAAGCAAAGAGGGGCTGGGCCACGGCGAAAGATCAATTTCCTAAACGGGATCGCCCGAAAGCGTCACCACTCGCAAGTCCGCAACAGCCCATGGACCAGGTTTTTTGACGGGGTCAAATCCACCAAAAACTTTTCGGCCGCTCCCCTCGGGTCCACCATAGCGCGACCCGTTTCTGCCGCTACAGGCGGGCGGCCGGTCCGAGATGGTTTTTTAAAAGCCTCCTGCACCGCCACATCTGTCTTCGGGTGACGTGGGCGGGGCTGCAGGCGGGTCAGTTCGAGCTTGGCAAGCCATTTGCCGATGGTGCGCTCTGGCACGCTGATCGAAAAGCGACGCGACACTTCCTCCCGCAGATCAAGGCAGCGCCAGCGGATGACCTTGTGGACCTTGGGATCGGGGCCTGCGAGCACCAGCTCACGCAGCTCCTTCATCTGCGCCGCGGTCAGCTTGGGCGGCGCACCCGGCGACTTGCGCGAGGCCAATCCCTCGATCCCACTCTCGTTGTAGCGGTGCACCCAATCGCGCAGCGTTTGCCGGTCCATGCCGGCTTGTCTGGCGGCATCCTGGCGCATGGCTCCTTCCAGGATCATCGCGATTGCCAGAAGCCGCCTCGCTTGCGCGCTGTCCCTTGTCCGCGCCGCCAAGGCGCGAAGCGATGCCGCGCTATGCTCGGCGCGCGTAATCCCGACTGCCGCACCCATCGCTCTCTCCTCCTCCGAATCGGCCTGCAGAAGGAAGCGAATCGTACTTTCGCCATTTGTGGAATGGGGGGAGAGTCAGCCTCTACGGCCGTTGGTATTACCGCCGCGCCATCGCCCCCGTGTTCCGCCGCTCCTCGTCCGCCTTCACCGTATCCAGCAGATAATGCGGCCCCAGCGCCTCCAGGTTCGGGGCGCCGATCTGGCCGAGGACGAGGTCGATCTCCCGCTGCAGGATCGACACAGCCTTCTTCACCCCCTGCAGCCCGCCCGCCGTCGCGCCATAAAGCGTCGCGCGCCCGGTCAGCACGAAATCGGCCCCCATGCACAGCGCCGCCACGATGTCGGACCCACGCCGCACGCCGCTGTCCAGCAGCAGCGCCGTATCCGGCCCCACCGCATTCCGGATCATCGGCAACATCTCCAGCGAG
>DASYBP010000540.1:0-3343 GCA_036500715.1 Rhodopila sp. | reverse complement strand
GCCCTGCATAGTGCGAGCAGCACAGCACAACCTGGGAACACTACGCACCCAACCTATGGATGCGCAAGAGGTGCTTGAAGGACTCGAAGATTTGGTAACCGCTGAATAATAATCAGAGTTCGTTACCATACGGTCATAGGTGCCGAAACGGGCTGGCTCAAGAGGCGCTGAGCAGATGCGCCAGGCCGAAGGCGGCAGCTGCGGCCAATCCGCCAATGATGACAGTCTGCAATCCGCTGCGCACCATGCCCGCGCCGGTGATCCGGCCTTTGACCGCTCCGAAGAGCAGCAACGCCAGCAAGGTAATCCCGACCGATGCCGGAAGTGCGGTATGGGTTGTGCCCAGCATATACGGCAACAGGGGAATCACGCCGCCGACGATGTAAGAGGCGGCGATGGTTATCGCACTCCGGAGTGCGCGGCCGGCCTGCGGCTCTTCAAGCCCGAGCTCAAAGCGCATCATGAAATCGACCCAGGCCGCCGGATTGCGCTGGAGCGCGGACAGCACCGGCTTCGCCTCGTGCCGCTCCACACCGTAGGCGTCGAAGATCTCGTAGATTTCCTCCTCCTCATCCCGCCGGCGCTCGACGACTTCAAGCTCTTCACGCTGCCGCTCGCTGCGGTAGTGCTCGGCGTCCCCGCGCGCCGCCAGATAGCCACCCAGCCCCATGGCAATGGCGCCGGCCGCTATCTCTGCCAATCCCGCGAGCACAATGATATGCAGCGAATTGACCGCTCCGGAAAGACCGGCGGCCAGGGCAAATGGGACAGTTAGGCCGTCCGACATGCCAATGACGATGTCGCGGACGGTATCGCCCGACTCGAAATGCTTCTCGTGGTGATCGACTACCGCAGAGTTGGCCATGGCGGGAGTGTAGAGGATGGTTGGTGGCCTCGGCATGTGCCGCTCGCCTCGGTGCCAAAGAGTCGTGGCAGGAAAGTGGCTCCAGCCGGCGAAATGCTCGCTCCCCGCGGGTGAACCTGGCGTCCTTTGACCTCGTATGCTCGTCTAAGAAGGCGAACTTCGGAGGCGAACTTCTTATTTCCATGTTTCCGAGTTTTCAGGCGCATCCCTGGAGGCGGAACCTCCGTCTATCAGCGGCAGGCGTGCTGCTGATACTGGTTGTGACGGTGCTCGCCACCTGCGCGGGGGCGCAGGATAACGATGACCAGGGCTGGGCACAGTTTTCCCGCGAGAATACCCTGCGCGCCACGGTGGTTTCTGCGGCGCCCACGGGAAAGAACGATGGCAGCTTTGCCGTGAAGACGGACAGCGGCCAGCCCTGGCGCGTGCTCTACGGTGTGAATACGCGGGTAATGAAGGACCGCGGTCCGATCCGCCCGACCGAGATACAGGCAGGCGACATGGTTTTTGCGGCGGGCAATGTGGATGAGAAGAAGAAGACAGTTGGAGCGGCGATCCTCATCGATATTCCGGCCGAAGAAGTGCGCAAGGCGCGCGAGGGCCTGGGCAAGACGTGGAGCGCGGGGAAGATCAGCTCGATTGCCGGGACCACCATTCAAGTGCACCGGCTGGATGGCGTGGAGCAGAAAATCGCAGTGGACGAAAACACCTCATTTCGCGAGAAACATGACTCGGTGACCCTGGCCGATCTGCGGCCCGGGCAGGGCTTTCGCGCTGAGGGTCATGTGATGAACGGCACATTCACCGCGACGACGTTCACGGTTTTCGATTTGAAGGGACATGAACCATGGCTCGATGCCGGGTCCGAGGCCCGATGAAGCGCGCTTGCTTCTTTGCAGCTTTATTGGCCGCTATGCCGTTCTGCGCCCGCCCGCAGTCCGTTCCCGCTGCACCCGAGCAACCTGCCGCAACGCAGGTGCCGCCGTCGGCTACACCCGCGGCAACATCCTCCGTGACGGCCGGAGGAACCATTGCGGGCGCCGTCAAGTCCGGTCAGACGCCGCTGCCGGGTGTCAGCGTGACGGCGAAGAACACGCTGACAGGCAAGCAATACGTAACCGCGACGGACAGTCATGGCGCATTCACTTTCCATATCGATGAAGACGGACGGTATGTGGTGCGGGCCGATTTCGCAGCCTTCGCAGGCGCCACCAAAGAGGTGCTGCTGCACGGCGGCGCCACGGTGCAGCACGCGGATTTCTCGTTGATTCTGGCCTCGCGCCAGCAGCAGATCGAGCAGGCTGAGGCGCGCCGCCAGGCAGGACCGGGGACCGGCCAGGGACCCCGCCAGTACATGGCTGGCCAGGGGGCACAGAACCTTGGCCTAATGGCCGGAGCGCTGGGCGCGATCGCCGCCGGCAGCGATACCGGTGGCGCTGCCCTGCCCTCTGCCGCGGGAAACAACGATGTCAGCACGGAGTCAGTCACGGTGAACGGGCAGAGTGGCACGACCAATCCATTTGCCGGCATCAACATGCAGCAGATGCGGGACAACCTGGAAAACCTGCAGCAGCAGCAGACGCTGGCTCAGATTCCGGGACAGGGCAGGAGCGGCGGCGCGTTTGGTGGATTCGGTGGCGGAGAAGGTAACGGCGGTTTTGGGGGTGGAGGGGGCGGCGGCGGCCGGGGTGGCGGTGGATTTGGCGGAGGAGGGGGCGGCGGTCGCGGTGGCTTCAACTTTCGCAGGATGAATCCGAACAAGCCACATGGAGCGCTCTTCTGGACGGGCGGCAACAGTCTGTTCGACGCCAAGGACTTTGCACTGCGGGGTCAGGATGTGCCGCAGCCCCCTTACAACTCGAACCGCTTCGGGGCGATCTTCGCGGGATCGCCTTATATCCCGCATCTGATCGAGCACGATACGAAGGACTTTCTGTTCCTGTCGCTCATCGGCAATCACTCGTCATCGCCCTTCGACAACTACGGAACAGTGCCGGATGCAACCCTGCGCGGCGGAGATTTCTCCGCGGCCGGGCAGCCGACGATCTACGACCCGACCACGGGATTGCCATTTCCTGGCAACATAATCCCGGCGCAACGGATCAGCCCACAGGCCACGGCACTGCTGACGTATATGCCGCTGCCGAATCTGCCGACGACCAACCGTCAGAACTACCAGCGCCTGACCACTGCGACTACCAACACGACCACGGTAGGTGCGCGCTACATGCGCAGCTTTGGGGGCGGCACGGCTTTGTCGAGCATGCTTCGTCAGTTCTCGGGAGCGAGCTCGCCGGGGCTGCACCAGAGCATCAATGCCAATTTCAACTACAGCCACACCGGCGCAGATGAGGTAAATTTGTTCCCCGACCTTGGCGGCAAGCAGCAGACGCATCAATATTCGCTGCAGCTTGGCTACACAGTCGGTGCCGGGCGGCTGACAAGCAACATCACCGCAAACCTGAACCGCTCGAACTC
>DASYBP010000539.1:0-4130 GCA_036500715.1 Rhodopila sp. | reverse complement strand
ACCGGTCCAGCGCGCGGATCAGCCATTCCTCCAGCCCGTTGACGTAACAGCGGATATCCTGCGCCGGCACAAGTCCATGCCGCCGCATCAGATCCAGCATCACATACGCTGTCCGTTGCCCCGGGCCATGATACGTCCACTGCCCCCCACGCCCCGCCGCGAAGGTCGGGAACCGCCCGGGATCGGTCAGTCCCTCCGGCTTGGCCGAGGTCCCGGCGGTATACAGCGGCGGATGTTCCACCAGCCAGACCTGCTCGCCCGCGGTTCCGGCGCGGATGGCGCCGACGCGGGACTGCATCGCGGCCAGGGCGTCCGGATATTCGGTCAGCCCGTCGTCGATGCGCCAATCGGGGATGATCGCGGTCATTGAACCGATTTGATACATCCGCTATACCCCGCCGCCTACTGGTTGACGATGCGGTCGTGGCGGAATGGTAGACGCGCAAGCTTGAGGTGCTTGTGGGGGTAACCTCGTGGAAGTTCGAGTCTTCTCGACCGCACCAGATTTGCTCCACGGCAAGCATCGCCTCGCACCTGTCGCCCGATGCGGAGGCAAGGGCTTGCCAGATGCCAGGCGGTCTGCGCACGAGAGCGCTCTTGACGATGTAGTATATTCGCGATGCCAACACCAAGATGCCGCGGCGTGATCGTTGGCTGGATTTGATGAGAAATGAAGCATGGATATTGCTCGACGACTTGCCATCGGCATTCCGCAGGTGCGGCGCCTCCGCGACGGTCGCGATGCGCTTCTCCGCGAACGGGATGACCTCTCTCGACGGTTGGCGGAGTCGGAAGGGCGGCCAACGTCTGATAGCCCATTCTTCCATTACAATGCCGCTTTTGATCCTCAGGAGGTCATTCGTCGTCACGCGGCACCACATCTCCAGGCCGTTCCTGAGTACCTCACGAACTTCCTGGGGGTGAAGATCGATCCAAAATTCTACCCGCCACTTCTCGAGGGGCGGGCGGGACAGGTTGAAGGCATTCCGATCCCGGCAAACTGGCACGCCGATATCGCCGAATGGGGCGCCGCGCTACGGGCCGTCGATTTGGCTCGGGGCACGTTCACCGTCATCGAACTCGGGTGCGGCTGGGGCTGCTGGATGAACAATACCGGCGTCGCCGCGCGCCGTGCAGGCCTTGCAGTTAACCTGATTGGCGTTGAAGGCGACCAGGCGCACCTGACTTTTGCGCAGGAGGCGTGTGCAGCCAATGCGTTCGGGCCCGATCAGGTCACTCTACGTCGGGGTATCGTGGCGCCGACGAGCGGGATCGCTTTGTTCCCTCGCGAGGAGACGGGAGGAATTCACTACGGGCTCCTGCCGGTGTTCGGCGCGACCGAGGAGCAGCGTCGCTCAGCCGTGCAGTCGGGTCGTTACGACGAACTGCCGATGATCGCACTTGACGAACTTACCGCACCGCACGTCCGCATCGACCTGCTCCACATCGACATTCAGGGGGGAGAAGCTGACTTCATCGCCGGCTGCCTTCCCACACTAAGCGCGAAAGTGGCCTACCTGCTGGTTGGCACACATTCCCGACAGATCGAGGGTCGCATAATGGACACCCTGTTTGACGCGGGATGGACACTGGAGATTGAGCGTCCCGCCATCTTTTCTCTGCACACCGAAGGCCCGCAACTTATCTTGAGAGTGGACGGCGTCCAGGGCTGGCGAAATCCCGGTTTCTCTGTGGGGTAATGCGCATCGCCCAACCGATCCCGCAGGTCGGCCTCTTGGTCGTCGGCAATGTGGGGTATGGATCTGCTCAATCGCGCTGTCTCGCGTTCCGCAACGGAGCACGCTCGTGTTGAGAATGCCGCCGCCAGTTTGGGCGCTCGCCTATGTGCTGATCGCTCTGGGTATCAGCGACATGGCCGACTGGCCCCGGATTTCCGACGTGCCTGGCATGATCCCGCTGGGCGTCGTCCTGATCATTATCGGTGTCGCTCTCAGTGTCTCAGCCGCTTTCCTGTTCCGCCGGGAAGGGACTGAACTTAACCCTACTTCCATCACGAACCGCAAACTTGTCACATCTGGGCCCTTTAGCTTCACGCGCAATCCGATGTATCTGGGCTTGGTGCTTGTCACGCTCGGAATCGCGTTCTGCGCCGGGGTCTGGCCCATGTTCCTGGCACCCGTCGCCACTTTTGCCACGGCGAACTGGGCGCACATTCCGTTTGAGGAAGCAAAGATGCGTCGGCAATTCGGCGCAGACTTCGAAGCGTACACCAGCAAAGTAAGGCGGTGGATTTAGCCGGCGGCCGTCGTCGGCGGTAGGCTGTTTTCCCGGCCGAGCACGTCCGCGGAATATCGTCGGCGCTTACGGCGAAATTGCGACTCCGGCCGCGAGTACGGCCCCACCCCACGCCGTCGCCGTCCACAGCCCCAGCAGCACCGCGTTTGCCCGTGTGGTGAACGCCGGCGCCGGCGCCTCAGCACCAATCGGGCGACCGCCATTCAACGCCAGCGCCGTCAGCGGCAGGTACACGACGAAACTCGCCAGCGTCGCGAACAGCAGCCCGATCAGGCAGGCCTGCAAGCCGAATACGAAATACGTGGCCAGAGCCGCCGCCACATGCGGCAGTCCCGGCAACCATGGCTGGGCGGCGGAGGTCGCGAAGCCACCGGTCAGGGTGCGCATCGGTCAGGCCTCCGCGCCGGCGGACAGATTGTCATGAAAGTTCAACCCGGCCGTCGTTTCCTTCACCACGCCCGCCCTGATGACGTAATCGCCGAACCGTTCGTTACGATATCCGTCTCTTGCATATGCTTCAAATAGCGGCGACAGCGCCGCGACGATCGCATCGCCATCGACATCGCTGCGATGCAGTTTGTTCAGCCGCGCGCCGTCGTGCGCGCCGCCAAGATACAGGTTGTAGATCCCGGGCGTGCGGCCAACCAACCCGATCTCGGACAAGTATGGCCGCGCACAGCCGTTCGGGCAGCCGGTCATACGGATAGTGATCTCGTCCTCGCGCAGGCCAGACCGGTCCAACTCGTCTTCCAGACGGGTAATCAGGTCTGGCAAATAACGTTCGCTTTCGGCCAGCGCCAGCCCGCAGGTCGGCAGCGCCACGCAGGCCATCGCATTGCGCCGCAGGCCCGAGACCGCTCGGTCAAGCCCATGCTCCGCCACCAAACTCTCGACCTCACCACGCGCTTCGGCGGGGATGTCGCCAATGATCAGATTTTGATTCGCCGTCATGATGAACCGCCCGACGCCGAGTGCCGCGATCGAGTGCAGGCCTGCCATCATGCGGCCGCGAATCCGGCCGTTCTCCACGAACAAGGTGAAATGCGCGGTGCCATCGTTCTCCTGCGCCCACCCCTGCCGGTCCCCGGTCGCGGTGAAGGCGAAATTCCGAGCGGGCTCCAACCGCGCAGTCAGCCGCTGGTTCACCAGGCCGGCAAATCGGTCGAGCCCCATATCGTCAATGGTGTATTTCAACCGAGCATGCTTGCGGTTGGAACGATCGCCGTGGTCGCGCTGGACGATGACCACTGCCTCGGCTACCTCCACCGCGTGCTCCGGCTTGCAGAAGCCGATCACGTCGCCGGTGCGGGGATAGGTTTCGGGCTCGCCATGTGTCATGCCCATGCCGCCGCCGACCACGACATTGTAACCGACGATACGATCCCGTTCGACGATCGCGATGAAGCTCAGATCATGCGCGAATACGTCGACATCATTGTGTGGCGGCAGCCCCACCGCGATCTTGAATTTTCGCGGCAGATAGGTGCGGCCGAGGATCGGTTCGTCCTCGATCTCGCCGCCGGCTACTTTCTCTTCATCCAGCCAGATCTCATGCCACGCCCGCGTGCGCGGCAGCAGATGGTCCGATAGGCGACGGGCCAGGTCACTGATGGCGGCATGAAGGTCGCGCCGCCACGGATCGGCTGTCGCGATGACGTTGCGGTTGACATCGCCGCAGGCGGCGATCGTATCAAGCAGGTCGGCGTGCAGACCTTGCATCAACGGCTTCAGGTTGCCCTTCAGGATGCCGTGGAATTGCACGGTCTGCCGGGTCGTCAGCCGGATCGTCCGGTTGGCGCGCTCGACTGCCAGTTTCTCCACCCTCAGCCATTGTTTTGGCGAAAGAATACCGGCCGGGACCCGCATCCGCACCA
>DASYBP010000538.1:0-1778 GCA_036500715.1 Rhodopila sp. | reverse complement strand
GAATTTGTTCGGCGCCGACCGGCGCAGCCATGTGCTGGGCGGCGGCCTGGTGCAGGACCAGTTCGCGCCGCGGCTTGATGCCGCCGAGCGCAGCGGGCTGAAGTCGTGGGATATCGACGACATCGTCGAATATCTGCAGAGTGGCCGCAACGGCCGCAGCCATGCCGACGGCTTGATGGCCGCAGTCGTGCGCAATTCGACCTCGCTGATGAGCGACGCCGATGTCCATGCCATTGCGGTCTATCTCAAGGAATTGCCGCCGGGCGAATCCGAGCCCAACGTCCTGCCGCCGCCACCGTCGCAGATGAGCGACGGCGAGAAGGTGTACCGGGGCGCCTGCGTCGCCTGCCATGAGGTCGATGGCAGCGGCGCGCCGCGGATCTATCCGCCGCTGCCCGGCAACGCCAACCTGCAAGCGGCGATTGCCGCCAGCACGTTGCGCATCATCCTCGACGGTGCGCAAACCTTGACGACGCCGCGCGCACCCAACCCCGGATCGATGCCGGCCTACGCCGACAAGCTGTCGGACCAGGAGATCGCCGACGTCACGACCTATATCCGCAATTCCTGGGGCAACTCCGCCTCCGCGGTCACCGCGGCGCAGGTGGCGAAGGCGCGAAACAAATAACCCCTATTTGCCTTCCTCGTTGAAGACGAATTTCGGCATTTCCCATTTGTAGCGGATCGCGAGCAGGCGGAACGACAGGCCGAGCACGAAGGTCAGCGCGGTCCAGGTTTCGTTATTCAGTTTCAGCCCGAACGCTGTGGCGTAAAACAGCCCGGTGACGACGGAGACGCTGGCGTAGAGTTCGGAGCGAAACAACAGCGGCACGTCGTTGCAGAGGATGTCGCGCAACACGCCACCGGCGCATCCCGTGATCATGCCCGCCACGATCACGATCGGCAGGGATTCGTTCATCTGCCAGGCGATGTCGCAGCCGGCGATGGTGAACACCACAAGGCCGATCGCATCGAGCACGAGAAACGCCAGACTTAGGCGATGCACGACGCGCGCGATCAGAATGGTCGCGAATGCCGCGGCGCCCGTCAGCGCCAGAAGAGACGGGTTCTCGACCCAAACCAGCGGATAATGCCCGAGCAGCACGTCGCGGATGGTGCCGCCACCGAGCGCGGTAATGGACCCGAGCATGCAGACGCCGGCCCAATCCATGCTGCGCCGCCCCGCGGCCAGCGCCGCCGTCATCGCTTGCGCGGCCAGCGCTACCAGCGAGAGCACATACAGAACGATATCGCCCGCCGGCAGGCCCCGCATGACAACCTCATGAAATCCGGAAGTCGGAGCCGGAACTTACGTCGCGGGTTCCCTGCTGAACAGGGCCCGGATTTATCCACAGGGCTCGCCGGCACGGCCCGGAAATCCCGCAGCATCCGGGAACGGAGAGGGGTGCCGACGATTGTCTAAGGGGCTAACGGAGGAACCAATTCATGGCCAACGAACGCATTCCGGAAGATCCTTATCGTCGGAATTTTGATGGTGACGACGAGTTTCGCAGGGCGGCGCTTCTCGATAATGAAATGCAGCCCGATCCCGAACTCGCCGAGGGTCCCGCCAGCTCCGGCCGGATCGCGATATTTGCCGTCGGCATCGCCATCGTGCTTGGTGCCGTGTTCTATGGCTTGAACAACTCCTCGATCAATCACGCCGGCACCTCCTCGACCGCCCAGAATGCCGCTCCGGCCACGCCAGCGCCGAACCCCGCGCCGCCGCAGAACACCGCGCAGTCCTCGCCGACCGCGGCGCCTCCGGGCATGCGTGA
>DASYBP010000537.1:0-4169 GCA_036500715.1 Rhodopila sp. | reverse complement strand
GCTGAGCCGCCCTGATTCTGGGCGAACGCCTGCATACGGGGCAGCGGCGCGGGCGCGGCAGACCACGCGCTCAGCAGGTCGCCGCTCGCTCGTTGTCGCCACCGTAGTGGCATCTTCGTTGCATGCCACCGCCGTTCGGCGGCTGGCCACCAGAAAACAGGGGATGTTTCAATGCGATCGACCACCCGCGCGCTCAAACTGGCGACCGCAGCCCTGGCCCTGGGCAGCTTTCCGCTGGCCGGATCCCTGGCCCATGCGGAAACGGTGCTCCGCGTCGCGATGACCGCGGGCGACATCCCCGACTGGACCGGGGCGCCGGACCAGGGTTACGAGGGCTACCGGTTCGTCGGCTTTTCGCTCTACGATTCGATGGTGGAGTGGGACCTGTCCCGATCGGACAAGGCGGCCGACATCCGGCCCGGCCTCGCCGAGAGCTGGGAAGTCGATCCAAAGGATCCCAAACGCTGGATCTTCCACCTGCGCAAGGGCGTCAAGTTCCACGACGGGTGTAACTGGAACGCCGACTCCGCCGTCTGGAACTACAAGCGGGTCATGGACTCGACCGCACCGCAGTACAATCCGCGTCACCACGCCGGTCAGGGCTGGACCCTGCTCAACGTCTCCGGTTTCGAGAAGCTTGACGACTATACAATCGCCTTGACGACCTCGATCGTCGATTCGCTGCTGCCGTACGAGATCGCCGTCTACTATCAGATTTCCAACTGCGCCGTGACCAAGCTCAACAACGACTACGCCGCATACGCCAACGCGCCGGTCGGCAGTGGTCCGTACAAATTCGGAAAACTGGTGCCGCACGAACGGCTGGAACTGGTGAAGAACGCTGATTACTGGGACACCAAGCGGGTTCCTAGGCACGACCGCATGGTGCTGCTGCCGATGCCCGAGGCCACCACCCGCACCGCGGCGCTGCTGTCCGGACAGGTCGATTTTGTCGAAGCCCCATCACCGGACGCCATCCCCAAGCTGAAAGAAGCCGGGATGCAGATCATCCTGGTGCCATACCCGCATAACTGGGACTACCAGCTTCGGGTCGATCGCCCGCCGTTCAAGGATATCCGCGTCCGCCAGGCGGCAAACTATGCCGTCAATCGCGACGAGATGGTGGAAATGCTGCAAGGTGTCGCGACCCCCGGCTATGGCAAGTTCATCGAGTCTCAGCCATACTACGGGCATCCAATGAAGTACGAATTCAATCCCGACAAGGCCAAGGCGCTACTGAAGGAAGCCAACTGCCTCCCTTGCGCGTTTACCGTCGGTATCAGCACCTCAGGCTCCGGCCAGATGCAGCCGCTGCCGATGAACGAACTGGTCAAGGAACAACTGGAGGCAGTCGGTTTCCAGGTCAAGCTGGTGCCGATGGACTGGAACTCGCTGATCGACGTCTACTTCAGTGGCGCCAATAAGAACCCTACATTGGATGCCATCAACTTCAGCCTGTCCTCGATCGAGCCTGAACAAGGCATCATGAAGAACGGCATGACCCGTTACTGGCCGCCCAACGGGCTGAACTGGGGTTACTTCTCCGATCCCGAGGTGGATAAGCTGGGCGAAGCGTCGCTCGCGGAGTTCGATGTCGCCAAACGCAATGCCCTGATCGGCACGATGCACGAAAAACTGGTCGCCGACGCCTACGAGGTATTCATCGTGCACGACCTCAACCCGCGTGCACTGTCACCGAAACTCACCGGCTTTGTGCAGGCGCAAAGCTGGTTCCAGGATATGACCCCGATCGTGGTGCACCCGTGAGCTCAGGAGACCCTGATGACCGATCCGGCGACGCTGTTGCTGGCGCTGCAGTTCGGCGACAGCGCCTTCCCGTCGGGCGGTTTCGCGTTTTCCTGGGGCCTCGAAGGCCTGGCCGCCGACGGCCTGATCCAGGGCGCCGATGATGTGGCCGATGTCATCGCCCAGCAGCTGGCAATGCGGTGGAACACGATGGATCGTGTCCTGTTCGGCCGCGCTTATGTCGCCCCTGATCTCGATGCCACAAAATGCGTTGACCTGCTGGCCGAGGCAGCGACCTTGTCGGCACCGATGCGCGACGGTTCGCGCCGGGCCGGACGCGCTCTGCTTGGGGTTTGCGCGCGTCTGGGCCTCGGCGGCGTGGCGGACTATCGCACCGCCGTCGCCGATGATGCGCGCCTCGGCCATCTCGCCGTCGCACAGGGGATTGTGTTCCGCGCGGCCGGGCTGTCGTTGGACCTCGGCGAGTTGATCAGTGGCTGGGCGGTGATCAGCGGCCTGACCAGCGCGGCGGTGCGGCTTGGCCTGATTGGCCACATCCAGGCACTGAAAATGACCGGACCGTTGCGCGCGACGCTCGCCACGCTGCTCGCCGAACCGGTCGCCGCGGACGCCCAGCCGCACAGCTTCACGCCGATGATCGATATCGCGGTGACCCGCAACGCAGGCCGCGACGCGCGGATGTTCGCGACATGACGAACCCCAATGCGGAATAACCCATGAACCTGACTCCCACCGAACTGGATCGGCTGACAATCTTCTCCGCGGCCGAACTGGCCCGACGCTACCGCGGTCTGGGCATCAAACTCAGCCGCCCGGAAGCTGTCGCCCTGATCTGCGATGAAGTGCTGACCGCCGCACGCCGCGACCTGCCCTATGCGGAAATCCGTGACCTCGCCGGGCGCCTGCTCAGCACCGACGATGTGATGCCCGGCGTGATGGAGATGATCCCGCTGATCTGCGTCGAGGCCGGCTTCGCCGAAGGCACCAAACTGATCGCCATCTTCGACCCAATCCGCCCCGGTAAGGACAGTGGGCCGCTGGTTCCGGAGGACGCAACCGTCCCCGGCGAGATCATCACCCCGGACGGCGATCTCGAACTGTTCGCCGATGCCGACGTGGTTGAACTGGAGGCGGTCAATACCGGCGACCGCGACATCCAGGTGCGCAGCCACACGCATTTCTTCGAGGCCAATCGCGCCCTGCGATTCGATCGCGCCGCTGCCTGGGGCCGCAAGCTTGACGTCCCCGCCGGCGCCGGCGTGCGGTTCGAGCCAGGCATCCCGAAACTCGTCCGGCTGGTGCCGATCCAGGGCCTGCGCGTGGTGGTGGGCCAGGCGGGCCTGGTGAACGGCGCCCTGGACGCGGCGGGTGCCCGCAACGCGGCGCTGGCTCAGGCACAACGCGCAGGCTACCGGGGAGCATAAAAATGGTCGCGATCAGCCGTCGGGCCTATGCCGAACTCTACGGCCCCACCAAAGACGACCTGGTCCGGCTCGGCGATACCAGCCTGCTGGCCGAAATCGAGCACGACCACACGATCCCCGGCCACGAACTGGTGGTGGGCGCCGGCAAGACGCTGCGCGACAGCGAGGGCTTCAACGCCCGCATGCGCTATTCCGACAAGGCGCTCGATATCGTCATCCAGAACGCCACCATCATCGATGCCCAACTCGGCATCGTGAAGGCGGACATCGGCATTCGTGACGGGCGTATCGCCGGCGTCGGCAAGGCCGGCAATCCGGACGTGATGCCCGGCGTTCACCCCGACCTGATCGTCGGCCATACCACCACCGGCATCTCCGGCGCTGCCTTCATCGTCACCGCCGGCGCGATCGAGTGCCACGCGCATATCCAATCGCCGGAACAGTCCGAACACGCGCTTGCCGGCGGAACGACAACCCTGATCGGCGGCAGTCCGGGGCCGGTGTTCGAGGTCGGCAGCGGCAGCACCACGACCTTCGCTCGCTTCCTGCAAGGCACCGAACACTCCCCGCTGAATTTCGCGCTGTTCGGCAAGGGCGGTTCCGATCCGGCGGCGGTCGAGGAATCGGTCGCCGCTGGCGCGATGGCGGTGAAGGTACACGAGGATTTCGGCGCCTCGCCCGCGGTCATCGACGGTTCACTGATCGCCGCGGATCGCAACGACTTTGCGGTGCACCTGCACACCGATTCAATCAACGAATTCGGCTACTGCGAGGACACGCTCGCGGCCATCGGCGATCGCACCATCCACATGTATCACGTCGAAGGCGCCGGCGGCGGCCACGCGCCCGATCTGCTGAAGGTCAATGCCTTCGACAACGTTATCCCGTCCTCGACCAATCCCACCAACCCGTTCACCGCGTACGGGCTGGAGGAAGGTGTGCCGATGACGAGGCTCTGCCACCAGATGAACTACAACG
>DASYBP010000536.1:0-3614 GCA_036500715.1 Rhodopila sp. | reverse complement strand
ACCTTCATCGGGCCCTCGCCCGGCTCGCCGTCGATATGGCCGGTGACGCTCATCAGGCCGCCCATCGCCTGCAGGATCGCGTCATAGCCGGCGCGCGGCGCGTAAGGCCCGGTCTGGCCGAAGCCGGTCACCGAGCAATAGATGATGCCGGGGTTGATCGCCTTGATCTTCTCATAGTCGAGCCCGTAGCGCTTGAGATCGCCGACCTTGTAATTCTCCATCATCACGTCGGCCGATTTCGCGAGTTCGCGGATGATCGCCTGGCCTTCCGGCTTCGCAACATTGACGGTGACGGATTTCTTGCCGCGGTTGGCGCAGAGGTAGAACGAATTGTTGTTGTTCTCGCGGCCTTCGGGATCGACCAGATAGGGCGGCCCGAAGGCGCGCGCATCGTCGCCGCCGCCCGGGCGCTCGATCTTGATCACCTCGGCGCCGAGATCGGCCAGCATCTGCGCCGAAATCGGCCCCGCGAGCACCCGCGTCAGATCAAGGATTTTGATGCCTGTGAGCGGCAAGGCCGACATGAACGTGTCCTCCGGGTTTTTGGTCTTGATCGGGAAGTTATTCCCGGCGCCTGGCGAAACCAGCCGGATACACCATTTTGCGTCCGCGAGCATTGCGTAAATGGCATGAAGCCATCCCGGCCGTGGCCATGCTAGCTGTTTGCGGCATGGGCAATGGCCATTTCGATGCACTGTCGGCGATGCAGCGCGAGGCGGTTCATTCGGCGCTGCGAAGCGTGTTCGGTCCGGTCTCGGTCAGCGCGGTAACGGCCGTGACCGGCGGTGCGACCGCGGCATCGGTGTTTTGCATCGAGGCCGGTGGCCGGCGTTATCTGTTGCGGATCGAGGGGCCGGCAAGCCCGCTGCGCAATCCGCACCAATATGTGTCGATGCGCATCGCATCCGAAGCAGGCATCGCGCCCAAACTGCATTATGTCGATGAGACCAGCCGGATCGCGGTGACCGATTTCGTCGAACAGCAACCGCTGCAGGCTTTTCCGGACGGCCCAGCCGCGCTGGCGCGGGCGCTCGGCGAATTGCTGCGACGGTTGCAGGCCGTTCCGGTTTTTCCGTATTTTGTCGATTATCCCGACATCGTCGGCAAGCTGTGGGCCCATGTCTACCGGACCGGCCTGTTTGCGCCCGGCGTGCTCGGTCCCGCGACCGAGCGTCTCGACCACATTCGACAGGCCTATGTCTGGGATCAGGCCCATTCGGTTTCCAGCCATAATGGTTCCATCCCAGGCAACATCCTGTTCGATGGCAAGCGCCTCTGGCTGATCGACTGGGAGTCGGCCTATCGCAACGATCCGCTGGTTGACGTCGCGATCGTGCTCGACAATCTGGCGCGGTCGCCGGAGCTCGAAAGCGTGCTGCTGCAAGCCTGGCTCGGGCGCGTTCCGGATGAAGCCATCCGCAGCCGGCTCAAACTCACCCGCGCGCTGACGCGGCTTTACTATGCGGGTGTCCTCTTCAGTGCTTCCGCAGCGGCCTCACCGGCTGCGCCCGACACGGATCTGGCGGCTCCCACGGTCGGTGAATTCCAACAGGCAATCCGGCAAGGACGGCTCAGGCGCGGTGCGCCGGAGACCAAGCATGTGCTGGGCAAGATGTTTCTTGCCTCCTATTTCCTTGAGGTCGCGACCCCGGGCTTCGACGCCGCCCTGTAGGGACACCTCGCAACGTGCAGCCGGTCGCTGATTCGGTCGTGCGGGGGCCAATTCGCCGCTTGCGGTGTCCCCAAAACCGAAAAACCTCCAGCAGGGCATTGCTGGAGGTTTCGGAGGTTTAGTTCGAAGTAGGTTTGTGTCTCCTTGAGACTAAGAGCCCGACGAACCAAAAGTCGGTGCCGCCCCCTTACTACATTAGTAAATTACCTGAGTAAATAATATTTTTGATCGACGATCATTTTTCGACATGAGACTTTCTGCGGCGACCCGCGAAGCAATCCCCGCAAAGAAAAACCCCCGGCGGTTTCCCACCGGGGGTTCTGTCAGATCGTTGTCAGACGAACCGGATCACCAGTTGCGCTGAGCGCGGAGCAGAAGGAGCACTTGATTCTGGTCCTTCAGCTCATAGACCGCTGCCGGCTTGCCGATCGCGGTGCTGGGCAGGGAGACCGTGCCCGAATACTTCTGATCCAGCATTTGGTAGGTCACTTCACCCGAGAAGGTCAGGTTCTTGACCGGAGTCCAGCGCGTGATCATACCAACCTGCCCGACGTTGTAGTCGGGATTGCAGGTGCCTCCCGCGCTCAACCCGTCGAGGATACGGACCGAACCGCCCACCCCGCCAGTACCGCAGAGCAGCGTCTTCGCAGCGCCGTTGTAGGAGATAGCCGCGTACGCACCGTAGACACTGGTGTTCCAGTAGGCGTCCCAGTTATGCGTGTAGCCACCGCGCATACCCCAAGTCTGGACCAACTGCTGCTGTCCACCAAGTCCGAACACCGAGTCAGGAGCCGTCCCGAAGCCAACGCTCTGGTAAGCGCCGGGCAGACTGGTGCCGCTATACATCACAAAGCCGCCTGCCTGAGACAGATCCTGGATGTTGTAGCGGGTCGCACCATCCGTATAGACGCCCTGGACGTTGATCACGTCGCCAGGTCCGGTCGGGATGTTCTTGATCGACAAGGCCAACGCCCCTGCCCAGCCCCATTTGTCATCGGGATGGCCAGTGATTTCGGTACCGCCGTAGTACGCAGCATGGTTGTCATGCGCGGCCAACGACGCCTGGAAATAACCCCAAGCCTGGTCAACACTGACCACCGCATTGAAGTCAGGAGTAATGTTTCCAGCAGTGTCATTGGAGCCATAAGCACCGCCAGCAGCGATGTTGTTGACGCCAGCCTGCAAGTAGGTGGTCTGATCCACCGCCGCCAACGACGCAGACACGCCCGAGCCGAACTGCCAGGTGTACTGGAACTGGTTCACACCCGTGACCGTGCTGACACCACCGACGAGACCGTCGAAGTTGTTGCCCGGATACCCGTTCCAGGGAGCAGCGAAGGGCGAAACCGCCTTACCCATCGTGAACCCGGCGAACTGGATGAACGCGTAGTACACGCCGAGCGAACCAGCGGAGGTGTTGCCCGAGCCGGCGTTGCCTACCGAGTTAACGGCCGTAGCGGCCGGGCCAATCGGCCCGTAAACGGTCGCGCCGCCACCCGTTGAAGCGAAGGTGTCGTCCGTCCAGGTGAACACCACATCCATGAACGTACGAACCACGCCGTATTCGGTCGCGGTCCGGGTGTCGATGTTGAGGTCTTCACGAGAACGCCAGGTGTAGCCGTTGGTGAAGCGGTTGTTGGCGCCGCCGGCGCCGCTGCCGCTGCCGCTGTCGTCAGAGTTCGTGTTCGCCAGAACGGACACGCGCAAATAACCACCCAGCTTGATGCAGGTGTCGGTGCCCGGGATGTAGTAGAAACCGGCTCCGTAAAGCGAACAGATCCTCACGTATTCGACCGCTTTGGCCTTTACGGGAAGATCGGCCGCCTGTGCCCCGCTCATGGCGACCAGAGCCGCCGCTGAGCCGAGAATAAGGCTCTTAACCATCTTCATGTTAAACCTCCAAGTTGCGCTGCAGGGAAGGTTCCGGATCCGCTGGGTGAAA
>DASYBP010000535.1:0-13517 GCA_036500715.1 Rhodopila sp. | reverse complement strand
GCGACGGCGGACGAGTTCGACGCGAACCGTTACAGCCTTCAGCAACTCGCTCTGATAGGCTTGGCGAGCCAGTCCTGGTGTGACACCTTGGAGATCGGCATTTCCCGGAACGTGTTCGGACCCCTTCGCGTCAAGGGCTTGGTCGATATGCTTCCTCGCGATCGCTTCCATCCTCCACGCTATCGGATCAACGCCGCCGGAATGGCATTGATTTCGGACAAGATGCTGCACGCTGAATAAGAAGGCCAGACCCGGGTTGTCATCCCTCATGTGATCGAGGAGCAGGCGTCCGCGAAGCTGGGCTGAGTCCCCGATAGCTCCGCTCGCTGTCTCGATTGAACACGGTTCGCCCACCGCCAACTGGCACCGGGCGGCTACCGGCATCTTCATTCGCCGGGGTTCGTAGGCGTTCAGCAACGGCTTACTTGGTAGGGTTCTTGGTAAACCAACTCTCGATACGGCTCGTGCGGAGGTAAATCATTGATCCAATTGGCGTCCCGTACGAGATTCGAACTCGTGTTACCGCCGTGAAAGGGCGATGTCCTGGGCCTCTAGACGAACGGGACAGGCCGACAGCCAACGGCACCAGTCACCGGGCCGGCGGTGGGGTAGCGGACCGGCCCGCACCGGTCAAGCGTTGTTCCCGTCGTCACGCCAGCGCGCCATCTAAAATCACAAAGCACGGACTAATCGACCCGCTCCACTCCTCGGTTCGCAGATGCCCGGCAAGGTGCAGCGGTATACCCTGGGCCCGCGCCAGCAGGGCCTCTGCCAGCGCGCCGTCCCGGGCGCGGAACATCATCGCCTTCACGCGCGGGCCGCTGCTCTCGCCCTCGACGAATGCACGGATCGAACCAGCCTCGCGCCCGACCCGGTCCGCCCGCACAACACGGGCACGATGCAGCACCAGGATCGGCTCTTCATTACCGGCACCAAACGGAGCCAGCCGTTCCAGGTGCTGAGCCACTTCGGTCGTGGCGCCCGGTACCGCCAACGTCCCCTCGACCGGAAGATCGGCCGCGGTCGGGAGTGACAAAGCCGCCGCCAGCCGCTCATCCAGAAAGGTATGCAGTGCATCCAGCCGCTCGGCCATCACCGAGAAGCCGGCTGCCATCGCGTGTCCGCCCCCAGTTATCAGCAACCCCGCCTGGCGCGCTGCAATCACCGCCGCCCCGAGATCAATTCCGGCAATCGACCGACCCGAACCCTTGCCGATCCCGTCGGCGAACCCGGCCACGCAGACCGGCCGATTGAACCGCTCTTTGATACGCCCGGCGACGATTCCGACCACGCCGGGATGCCATCCCTGCCCCATCACGAGCAGCACCGCGCGTCCAGCCGCCACCTGCGTCTCCGCGGCGAGCATCGCGGCGTCCATGATTCCTGCCTCAACATCCTGCCGCTGGCGGTTCACCGTCTCCAGCCGTTCCGCCAGCGCCAGCGCCTCAATCCGATCCTCACACAGCAGCAGGCGAAGCCCCAGATCCGCGTCGCTAATGCGCCCGCCGGCATTGATCCGGGGCCCGAGCGCATATCCGCAGGTAGAAGCCGCGAGCCTCTCCCGCACCTGGGTTACAGCCAGCAGCGCCGAGATCCCAGGCCGCGACCGCCGCGCCATCACCTTCAACCCTTGACAGACGAAGGCCCGGTTTACGCCAACCAGCGGCATCACGTCGCAAACCGTGGCCAGTGCGACCAGATCCAGCAATCCCATCAGATCCGGTTCGGCGCGGCCGGCGAAGAACCCCAACCGCCGCAGCGCCCGCACCGTTCCGATCGCGGTCAGGAACGACACGCCCGCTGCACACAGATGAAACAGCCCGGACCGGTCGTCCAAGCGGTTCGGATTGACGGTCGCCAGGATCGAGGGCGGCGGTCCCTCGGCCTTATGGTGGTCCAGCACGATCACCTCGGCTCGCCCTGCGATCGTGGACAGTGCGACCGCCGCAGCCGTGCCGCAATCGACGCACACAACAAGGCTGGCGCCGCGGACAACCAGTTCGGCGAGGGCCGGCGCATTGGGGCCGTAGCCCTCCCTGATCCGGTCGGGTACGTAATGAAGCACAGTGCAACCCAGCGACCGCAGAAATCCGACCATCAGCGCCGCACTGCATGCGCCGTCGACATCGTAGTCGCCGTAGACCGCCACGGTCTCCTTACCTCGCACCGCGTCCGCCAACCGATCGGCTGCAACATCCATATCGATCAGCCTCGACGGGTCCGGCAGCAGCGCACGCAAGGTCGGTTCAAGGAAGTCGGCGGCGGCCTCGACGCTGATCCCTCGTGCGGCGAGCAACCGACTGACGATCTCTGGCAGCCCCAGCCGTTGGGCGATCGCGGCCGCCACACGATCCTCACCGGTACGCCATAGCCAGCGCCGCCCCGACAGGCTCTTGGTGACGCCGAGAACGGTTTGGTCGGCGATCAGCCCCCGCGCGGCTTCGGCCGCCCGCACTAGGACGACGTCCAGGTCTTCTGCTCAAAGTTGTGGTGTGCCTCGATAAAACGTACCGTGCCGGATCGACTCCGCATCACGATCGAATGGGTGATCGCGCTGTCAACCCGGCGACGCACGCCACGCAACATGGCGCCATTTGTCACGCCAGTCGCGGCGAACATCACGTCGCCCCTGGCCAGTTCCTCCACGCTGAAACACCGTTTTGGATCAGAATGACCCA
Organism: Rhodopila sp.; assembly: GCA_036500715.1. Lineage (GTDB taxonomy): Bacteria > Pseudomonadota > Alphaproteobacteria > Acetobacterales > Acetobacteraceae > Rhodopila. Next base: position 10,839 of record DASYBP010000535.1, on the reverse strand, counting down.
TCGCACGCACCCGTTCGATCTGCTCATCTGTCTCGTACAGCAAACGCCCCTGCATCTGGCCCCCGACGCAGCGCAGTGCCGCCGCCGCGAGGACACCCTCCGGCGCACCGCCCGATCCCAGGTAGATGTCGATATCGGCGTCCGGCATTGCCGTGGCGATCACCCCCGCCACGTCGCCATCGCTGATCAGCATGACCCGGGTGCCGGCCTCTCGGCACTGCGCAATCAGTTGGGCGTGGCGCTCACGGTCTAGCATGCACACCGTCAGATCGGAGACCTCGCGCCGCTTTGCCCGCGCCAGGTTGCGTAAATTAGCCGCAACCGAATCGTCCAGGTTGACCACCCCCGCCGGCAGCCCCCCGCCGACAGCAATCTTTTCCATGTAAATGTCCGGCGCATGAAGAAAATTCCCGTACTCAGCCAGGGCGATCGTCGCCAGCGCGTTTGGACCGGCTTTGGCGGTTAGCGTCGTGCCCTCCAGCGGATCAACCGCGATATCCATCATCGGGCCGCCGGCACCGACCTTCTCGCCGATGAACAGCATCGGCGCCTCGTCCATTTCCCCCTCGCCGATCACCACAGTGCCATCGATTGCCACGGCGTCGAACGCCTTGCGCATGGCCTCTACGGCGGCGCCGTCGGCCTCGTTCTTCTTTCCCAGGCCGATCCAGCGGGAGGCCGCGATAGCCGCCGCCTCGGTGACGCGAACGAGTTCCAGCGCCAGATTCCGGTCGGTCTGGATCGGCTTGTTGGTGTCAGCCATGGGTTTCCTCCTGTCAGCGCTCGATTCGGGTCCGCCTCGCTTTAGCACGGACCGCCCCATTCCACAGCGGATCATTGGGATCGCCGTACTGAACCGCTGCGCCGCCAATTCCGCGCCCGGAAAGCCAGCGGAAGATCCAGTGCCGCATACAGTTGTAGGGTTGTCCAAAAATAGCCGGCCGATTTACTCGCCGACCGGGGTATGGTTACAAATTCATTAACGTTTTGGTAATTAACCTCTGTTAAAAAAACACTCGACGCAGCGTGACGACTCCGAAATCGCGCTCAGGAGCGAGCATGACCTCTTTCTACGGCGATGCGGCCGCCTTGGATCGTCCGGCAAGCGGGTTCGGCCGTTGCGCATGGCTTCCTGTCCAGGCCGCCACGGCCCGCATGCGCGGCGGCTGTGAAAATGGAGGGCCCAGCGTGATCACAGAGGAGATTTGCTTGTCGCCCAACGAGAATGCTGCCACAGCTTGCAACTAGTGACGAAACTTGAGAATGGGCAAAATTTGCTTCGATCATTACTTCAGAGCCGTTCGGGCGCGCGCAGAGGCGTCGGTCTTGATGCCGCTGGCGGCAGGGTTCCTCACAGCCTCTCGTAAGCCGCGAGAGGTTGTCGGCAAGCGGCACTCCGTGGGCGAACAAGCCGAGCGCGTGCGCGAAAATGGTTCCCATTTTTGCGCTGATATAGCTGTCAAAGCGTTCAACCAACGATCGACACTGTTCGGATCGATTCCACTCGAACAATCGTTTATGTATCGTCTAAATGGTAGTCCAGCCTGGAATTCCCTCACGTTCGGCGCGAATGCCCGCGGCGGGTTCCGCTTTCGCAAAAGGTCAATGTACAACCATGAGCATCCGATCGTCGGCTAAGCAGCTCGCCGTTCTCGTCGTCGACGATGAGGCATTGGTCGCAATGGTGCTGGAAGACCTGCTGCTGAATCTCGGCTGCGAGGTGGTCGGGCCGGCAGGGGACGTATCCTCGGCGATTGATTTGATCGCAAATGGTGATCGGGCAATCGACGGCGCAATTCTGGATGTCAACCTGCGGGGCGAACTCGTCTACCCGGTCGCCGCGGCGCTGCAGCGCCGCGGCGTGCCGTTCGTGTTCGTCAGCGGCTATGCGGGCTACGGCATCGACCCTCGCTACGCGGCGATTCCAGCCATTGCCAAACCTTTTTCCGCCAAAATGATCGACGACATCGTCGCGAGCTTCGAGCAACAGCGGCGAGCAAAGCTGGAAGACGAGGATGGGAGGGTCGTCAATTTCAGCCGCATGTCGTAGTCGCGCGGTCTGTCATCCCCCCGACGAGGAAAGCCAGGGGTTAGTCTCCCAGAGTTCTGCCAGCGCCGCCTGTTCGGTCTGTATCTGCGTCAGCCATGCGGCGCCGTCGGCCCAGGCCGCGTAGTATCCGCCTACCTCGGCCTGATCGTCGAACGCATTGTCGGTTGCTGCCGCATGTATGGCATCGATCATCGGGTTCGTCACATCGGGCGGCGTCGCGACCGGCACGCCGATCCCGCGGCGTATGAACGCCGACAGCGGAATGCCGCCCTCGTCCAGGACCGGCGTATCGGGTAACAGGCCGAACCGCCGCCGCGCCGCGATGCCGATCGCGCTCAGGTTGCCCTCGCGCAGATCGCCGATGACCCCAGACAACCCCAGCGCTGCCGCCGAGACATTGGCGTCCAGCACAGCTTGCCGCGCCGCCGCCGAGGATGGAAAGGTGACGATATTCAATTGCGTCTGTGCCAGCACCTGCAACCGCAGCGCCGCCAGATGCGGCGAGCTGCCGGCCGGTGGCGTGCCAAGCGGCACCGCATCGGCATCGTCGCTGGCGCGTCGAATAATGTCCTGGATTGTATTGGCCGGATCTTTTGACGGTGAGACAAAGGCTATCGGCTCACGCTCGATCTGACCAAGCAACCGGATCCGCTGGCCGAGGGACGGCTCCGAGCGGTCGATGATGCGAGCCTGCAAGGTTGGCGTGACGACCCAGCCGATCGTGGTCCCATCAGGGTTCGCATCGCCCAGCGCTGCCAGCATCGCCCGGCCGGCGTCGCCGGGGATGTTCGTCAGTGCAATATCGGCGCCGATCAGACGCGGTGCCAAATATTCCATGAAAGCCCGCGCGGCGGTGTCCGCAACCGAGCCTTCCGGGGCGCCAAGTAGGACATGCATTCGCCGCTTCGGCCGAACGAACGGACCCGCGCTGGCGACCGCCGCGGACCCCAGAGACGACGCGACCGAGAGCCCCGTCATGAAGTCGCGGCGCGGCAGCGTCATCGCGGCGGAACGGATGCGGCTTTGGCGGGAACCGGCGCGGCAGCCTCGCGGCGCAGGCGATGCTCGCCCAGGAACAGCAGGATCGGGGCAGCAATGCCGATCGACGACGACGTCCCGACGATGATCCCGAACAGCATCACCCAGGCAAAGCCCGAGATCGACGCGCCACCGAACAGCGCCAACGGCAGGCTGGCCAGGAAGACGGTCATCGAGGTCCCCAACGTGCGGTTCAATGTCTCGTTGATCGACAGGTCGATCAGTTCCCGCAGCGGCATTGACTTATATTTTCGCAGATTCTCACGAACCCGATCATAGACCACCACCTTATCGTTGGTGGAATATCCCAGGACGGTCAGGATCGCCGCTACCATTACCAGGTCGAACTCGATTCGGGTTAGCGCCAGGAAGCCGATCGTCTTGGTGATATCCAGCACCAGCGTGACGACAGCCCCCACCGCGAACTGCCATTCGAACCGGAACCATATATAGACCAGGATCATCAGCAGGCTGATCCCCAGCGCCAGAAGTCCGTTGCGAAACAGTTCAGCCGACACGCTGGCACCCACTGCATCGGTACGCTCGATCTTCGCGCCGGGCACACCCATTTCCAGCGCCCCCCGCACCTGCGCCACCGCCGCCTGCGTGGCCTGCTCGGATGGCTCGGCGCCAAGCCTGATCAGCACCTCGGCCGGGTCACCGAACCGTTGCACTCCTTGGTCAGAGATACCCGCGGCCGCCAACGCGGCGTGGATCCGGCTAAAATCGGCCGGTCCGTCGGTGTGGACCTCCATAACCACACCGCCCGAGAAGTCGATGCCCAGGTTCAGCCCTGGGTAGAAGAACAGCAGAACCGATAGCGTCGACAGCACCGCGGAGATGATCAGGCCCGTATAGCGGACCTTCATGAATTGAATGCGGGTGTTGTCGGGAACCAGGCGAAGCCGGGGCTTGATGAACATATGCAAAACCCTCAGACCGGCAGCAGCTTCGGCCGCGTGGCGATGTACCAGCGGGACACCAGAAGCCGGGTCAGCATCCAGGCGGTGAACAGCGACGTGGCGATACCAACGGTAATGGTGACCGCAAACCCCTTAACCGGCCCCGAACCGAAGACGAACAGCATCACGTGGGCCAAGAAGGCCGTCGCATTGCTGTCGAAGATGGTGCTGTAGGCGCGCGAAAACCCGTGCTCCAACGCCGCGAGCGGGGGCCGTCCGAGCCTCTGCTCCTCTCGAATGCGCTCGTTGATCAGGATGTTGGCGTCCACGGCCATCCCCAGGGTTAGCAGGATACCGGCCATGCCCGGCAGCGTCAGCGTGGCCTGCAGCAGCGACATGACGCCCAGCATCAGGACCAGGTTGACCACCAGGCAGAGGTTCGCGAACCAGCCGAACAGGCCGTAGAAAAATCCCATGAACAGAATGACGAACAGAAAGCCGGCGACCAGCGAGATCGCGCCGGCCCGAATGCTCGCCTCACCCAGTTCAGGCCCGACCGACCGCTGCTCCACCACCGTCAGCGGCGCCGGCAGCGCACCGGCCCGCAACAGCACCGCCAGATCATTGGCCGAGGCCGCATTGAACGACCCGCTGATCTGCCCGCGGCCGCCGGTAATCGCCTCCCGGATGACCGGCGCGGAGATCACCTTGTCATCCAGTACGATAGCAAACCGGTGGTTCACATTCGCTCGGCTGACATCGGCGAAGCGCCGGGCCCCGACGGAGTTGAAAGTGAAGTTCACCACCCAGTCGCCGGTTTCCGGGCTGGTTCCGGCGCGCGCATCGGTCAGATCCGCACCATCGACGTCGATCCGCTTGCGCACCGCGATCTTCTCGTTTGGACGATCCTGCATCGGCAGGTAGTCGTCTCCCGGCGGCGGTGGGCCTCCGGCGGCGGGATTGGCGCTTTCGTCAACCAGCCGAAACGTCATATGAGCCGTTTTTCCGATCAACTGCTTGATCCGGTCAGGGTCACCGACGCCGGGAAGCTGCACGACGATCCGGCTTTGGCCTTGACGTGTGATCTGCGGATCGACCACCCCGGTCTCGTCGATCCGGCGGCGCACGATTTCGATTGACTGATCCACCGCGCCCGTCGCCCGTGCGGCAAGCGCAGTCTGCGACAGAGTCAGGGTGATTGTGCCATCCGGGTCCGACCCGATCGCCATGTCCGGTCGGCCGCTAGAAGAGTCCTGGATGATCAGCGGTTTCAGCGCGGCGACCGCGACATCGGTCTTGCTGGCGTCGCGCAGGCGCAGCAGCACGCGGTTCTGGTCAGGCTGGGGTTCCAGCGTCCGATAAAAGATCTGAGCGCCGCGCAGCGCCTGCCGCACGCCATCGGCCAGGCTGTCCAGACGCTCCTTCAGCACCGCCTTCATGTCGACTTCCAGCAGCAGATAGCTGCCGCCGCGCAGGTCGAGACCCAGATGCACCGTCCGCCAAGGTAGCCACGCGGCCGGAGCCGACAGCAGGTTTGGCACACCGAGAAGCATCCCAAGCAGGCAGAGGCTCAGAATGAGCGTGGTCTTGGTCCGGCTGAAGTACATCATGGTCTTGTGCGCGGGGCTCCTGGACACCGGATCGGTTGTTTGGCGCGGTGCTATGCGCTGCCGCCCAGCCGATTGTCCAGTGCGGTCAGGGGATGGCGCTCGGACGAAACGATTTCCCCTGCCCCGCGTCAGCCGCGGCCGAGTGCATCCCGAATTGCTTCTGCGAGGTCTGCCTGCTGGTAGGGCTTCGACAATAGTGCCAGACCCGCCGCCTCGGCAGTTGATTCGCCCGCTATGTGGCCGGCGGTGTAGCCGGACGTCAGCAACGCCTTAAGCTCCGGCCGGTGTCGTCGCGCCTCGCGCACCAGTTCGACGCCGTTCATTCCCCCAGGCATGACGACATCGGTCAGCAGCAGATCAATGACCGGGGTCTCGGGAGCCGCCAGAATCTCCAGCGCCTCCGGTCCGGCTCCAGCCATAATCGATGCGTAACCAAGATCCTGTAGCTGCATTGACACGAGATCGCGTACATCGGGATCATCCTCGACCACGAGAATAAGCCCTGACCCAGCCTGTGCCACAGGTGGGGCGCTCGGCGTCGTTGCATTGGCGACCACTTCCGGCAGGTAAATGCCGATCCGCGTTCCCGCGCCGATGTCGCTCTGAATGGTTAGAAAGCCGCCGGACTGGCGCACGAACCCGTAGACCTGGCTGAGCCCCAGACCGGTGCCCCGCCCCGCCCCTTTGGTGGTGAAAAATGGCTCTGTGGCCCGTTCAACGATCTCCGGTGCCATGCCGGAGCCGGTGTCCGCAACCTCCACTACCACGTAGCGCCCTGGCTGGGCACCGACATAGCGCGCCGCGGAGCGGGCATCCAGCGCCAGACCGCGGCTGCTGATCGTCAGCTTTCCGCCGTCCGGCATGGCGTCGCGAGCATTCACCACCAGATTGAGCAGCGCGGAGCCAAACTGCGCCGGATCGGCCTCGCACGCGCCGGCATTCGCTTCGAGCGCAAAATCGACCGTAACCGACTCGCCGAGCAGCCGCGTGGCCAGCACGTCGAATTCCTGTATCATTTCGTTGATCAACCGGATCTCCGGCCGCAACGTCTGTCGCCGGGCGAAGGCCAAAAGCTGGCTGGTGAGCTGCGCCCCTCGCGTCGCACCCTTGTGGGCGGTGTCGACCAGGCGGCTGAGCCGCTCATCCCCCGCCACGGCGCGGCGGATCAATTCAAGATTGCCCATGATCACCAGGAGCAGATTGTTGAAGTCGTGGGCGACCCCACCGGTAAGCTGCCCAACCGCCTCCATCTTCTGCGCCTGCCGGAGTGCATCCTCGGCCTGGCGCCGCTCCGCCACCGCGGCCTCGACGCGCTGCTCCAGCGTTTCGTTAATCTGGCGCAACGCATCCTCCGCCCGCCGCCGCTCCAGCGCCAGGCCCAGCAGATTGGCGACCGCCTGCAGGAAGTCGATATCGTGCTCCGTGAAAGCGCCCGGCGCCTCGCTGTCGACCTCCAGCACGCCAAAGGGATGCCCACCGCCAAGCAAGATGACGTTCAGCGCACGTTGCACTCCGTGCTCCAGGAGCAGTTCAGGGGTCCTGAAGCGATCCTCTCCCATCAGATGATTGGAGATCACCGGCTTCCCGGTATGCAGCGCATAGCCACCTGGCGAACTCAGCTCTGCGCCGAGCGTCGCGTGACCGACGACGCCTGCTTGCCAGCCCACGCCGGCGCGGACCAGAAAGCGGTTCTGATCCGGCTGGTATTCCAGCACCTTGCAGAACTGCACCTCCATCCCCGCGGCAGTCATCCGGGTCGCCTCGTCCAGCAGGCTGTCGAAGTCGATATTACCCAGCGCCCGCCGGCCAAACTCGGCCAGCAACGCCTGCTGGCGCAGCCGCGCCTCTAATTCGTCCCGGGTTTCAGGCGGCGCGGCATGCTCGTACGACCGCCCACGTGTCCGGGCGGCTGGGCCGGCGGGCGGTTCGTCTCCGTGCATGACGGACTAACTGTTGGGAGCCGTTAGGGTTCCCGAAGATTTGCATCATGATCCGCTAATCCTGGGCCTTCCCAGCTATTGGTCGCCTCGTCGCGACCACGTCTCCGACAGAGGATGATGCTCCTCGACCAACCGCCTCAGGCGCTCGGTCTGGGTATGGGTGTAGATCTGCACGGTTGCAATATCCGCGTGCCCCAGCAGCATCTGTAGGCTTCGCAGATCCGCTCCGCGGGCCAACATATGAGACGCGAACGAATGCCGCAAAACGTGCGGCGAAACGCGCCCAGGATCGAGCCCAGCCTCCAGCGCGAGCTGTTTCAGCAGCAGGAAGAACGCCTGCCGGGTCAGCGGCAGTTTGGGGTCGCGCCCCGGAAACAGCCATCGGCTGTGGTTGTCGGTGATGGCCAGCAGCGCCGCCGCCGCCTCCTTCGCCGTCCGCGACAGCGGCACCATCCGCTCTTTGCCGCCCTTCCCCTTAATAATCATCACCTCGGCCTTGTTGCTCAGGGCCGACCGCGGCAGCGACAGCAGTTCCGAGACCCGCATCCCGGTGGCATAGAGCACTTCCAGTGCGGCATGGCCCAGCGCGCCCGAACGCCCGCTTTTGCGCGCTGCCGCCGCCAACAGCGCATCGACCTCCTGCTCCGCCAGGAACTTTGGCAACGGCTTCGGCAGCCGAGGCGCATCAAGCTGGCTGGTCGGGTCGTCCGTCCGCATCCCCTCCTTCAGCAGGAACAGATGGAACTGGCGCAATGCGGAAAGCCGTCTGGCCGCGGTCCGCGCCGAGAGCCCCCGGGCGTGCAGCGAGGCCATATACTGCTGGCACATGTCGGCATCCGCTGCGGACGCTTCGCGACCGTGTCCGGCGGCGTATTCAGCAAAGTCGTTCAGGTCATCCGCGTAGGACGCGGTCGTGTTCCGGGCGGCGCCGCGCTCAATCGTCAGCATTTCCAGAAACGCGTCGATTTTGGCGTCCATTCAGCGCGGTGCAAATCTGTCGTTCGGCACGATCTTCTCCACCGCCTGCGGGTGCGGCTTCGGGGGAAACGCACCCAGCATCAGCAGGCCGCCCGCCACAGCCACCAGGCCGGCGAGTACGACAAAAAAGAAAATGCGAATCATCGAGATTCCTGAACCCACGCTGCCGGCCCTCGCCCAAACATGGACACCCGAACAGGGCAGACTGCCGCGGGGCAATTTGCTATTGGGCAATCTGCCGCTGGGGCGATTCGACTCGGGGACAATCGCCTGCTCCGGAATTGGTGTGCTAACGTCCGGAATTATGACACGCAACACCGCTCTGCGGGAGACGATTCCGGTTCCCGATACAGTTGCCGGCCGCAGCATAGTGCTGGTCGGCCTGATGGGGGCCGGAAAGACCTCGATAGGCCGACGTCTGGCCGCGCGGCTCGGACTGCCGTTCCGTGATGCCGATCAGGAGATCGAATTAGCCGCCGGCTGCACCATCCCGGAACTGTTCGCACGGTACGGCGAATCTGCTTTCCGCGACGGCGAGCGCCGGGTGATCCGCCGTCTGCTGGCCGGCGATCCGATGGTCCTGGCGTTCGGCGGCGGGGCTTTCATGGACGAGAAGACCCGTGAGGCAACTCGCGCCGAGGCGGTAACCATCTGGCTGCGCTGTTCGTTGCCGACGCTGCTGCGACGTGTGGCGACTCGTGACAATCGGCCCCTGCTGAACGGCGTCGACCGCGAAGACACGCTGCGCCGGCTTATGGAGGCACGGCACTCGGTCTACGCCGAGGCGGACCTGATCGTCGATTGCGGCGACGAACCGCCTGACCACACCACCACGTCGGTGATGAACGCGCTGCTGGCGTGGAAACCCGCGCGCCGTCTGCATGTGGTGCTGCCCAGTACGAGCTACGATGTGGTCATCGGTGACAATCTCCTGTCTCGCGCGGGCGCCCTGCTGGCATCCAGATTGCCGCAAAAACGCGCCGTGGTGGTAACTGATCAGGCCGTCGCCAGCCTGCACCTGCAGACCTTGCTCGGCGGCCTGGCCGAAACCGCGATCGACGCGACGGCGATCATCGTCAAGGGAGGTGAGGCGTCCAAGAGCATGGACACCTACGCCGATGTCGTGGATCAGTTACTCGATGCGCGGGTCGAGCGGCGCACTGCCGTCATCGCCCTGGGCGGCGGCGTCGTCGGCGATCTGGCCGGATTTGCCGCGGCAACCACCTTGCGCGGCCTGCCGTTCGTCCAGATGCCGACCACCCTGCTGTCGCAGGTGGACTCCTCGGTCGGTGGCAAGACCGGCATCAACACCGGGCGTGGCAAGAATCTGGTCGGGGCATTCTACCAACCCATTACTGTCCTGGCCGACACCGGCACGCTGGCCAGCCTTCCACCGCGCGAACTAAGGGCGGGCTACGCCGAGGTCGCGAAGGCCGGCCTGATCGGCGATGCCGCATTCTTCTCGTGGTGTGAGCGCCACGGCCGAGACGTGGTCTCGGGCGACCGCGACGCCCAGGCCGAGGCAATCAAGCGCGCTTGCGCCTTCAAGGCCGCCGTTGTGGGCGACGACGAGCGGGAGGCAAAGCCAAATGATGGCCGAGCCTTGCTGAACCTTGGCCACACCTTCGGTCACGCGCTGGAGGCAGAATACGGTTATGATGGCGGGTTGCTGCATGGCGAGGGCGTCGCGATCGGCCTCGGACTTGCGTTCAAGCTGTCCGCGCGGCTCGGCCTTTGTGCGCCGGAAGACGTCCAGCGCGTGACCGACCATGTCGCTTCCGTTGGGCTGCCGGCCGATCTGTCGATGCTCAATCGCCGCTTTTCCGCCGCGGCCCTCATTGGCCACATGCGGCGCGACAAGAAGATGCGCGACGGCGCGCTGCATTTTGTACTGGCAGGCGGGATCGGCCAGGCGTTCACAAGTGCTGATGTCCCGCGTGACGCTGTTGCGGACCTGCTGCGCGACGAGGGATGTGCCGCATAAATTAGGCGGTGCCTCGACCTGAGCTGACCCATGGAACCCACCGAGTACGCGCTGATGGACGCGGCGGAGGATCGGATGTGGTGGTATCGCGCCCTGCATTCGCGCCTCCTCGATACCCTGAATGGCACGCACGGCCGGGTGCTCGACTCCGGCTGCGGCACTGGCGGCTTTCTGACGGCCCTGGGCAGCCAGCGCCCTGACCTTGCCCGCTTTGGCATCGAGTGGAACGCCGCCGCGGCACTGCGAGGCCGCGCCAAATCGAGCGCGCTGATCGTTAGGGGAAGCGTCAACACGCTGCCCTTCGACAGCGACAGCTTCCATGGCGCCATCGCAGCCG
>DASYBP010000534.1:0-10312 GCA_036500715.1 Rhodopila sp. | reverse complement strand
TCGGCCGGGTCGCCTGGCCTCCACCGGGCCCGCAGCCAGCCGTTTTGATCGGCCAGAGCCTGGGTTTCCGGTAGCGCTTCGGGTGTCACACCCAGCACAATGGAAAACGCGGTCCAGGCATCCCGCTCGATTGTCGCGCAGGCCGCGCCAATCGGCTTCACGGGACGTTGGCGCGAAAGAACGATGGTCGCGATCTTGGGGTCGCCGGTTGCCGTCGCAGGCGGTGGCACATTCTCCGGCCCAGGGGCGATGATGTGCACCACCCGGCCGCGTAGATCATCAAGATCGATCGTCGATCCGTCGCCACATCGTGCATCGAATTGCGGCAACGGGACCGGTCTGCTCCACTGGCCGCCGCCTTGAACGGTTTGGCCGGCATTGTGCGCCTTCAGGAAGTCAATCAAAGCCCACCGGTCGTCGCTGGGCAGCTTATCGGCGAAAGCTGGCATCGCCGAGGCACCTGATGGGGCGGTGATACCGTGGGAAACGTACCAGAACAGATCGCCCTCGGTGTGCGCCCATAAATGCGCCGCGGTCAGATCGGCCGGCCGTACCGGCAGTGACTGCGCGATTGGGCCGTCGCCCCGCGCATCTGTGCCGTGGCACAGGCTGCAGTGCACCGCGAACAGCGCTGCGCCGCGCACGATGGAACTGTCCGCGAACTCGGTTGGCGAGCGGGCGAACGTGGTCGGATAAGCATCGGTCGTCAGTAACGAGGCCAGCCTCGGGCTCGTCAGCCCGAGGAGGATACCGAGTACCGTCAGCGATACCCAGAAAACGGGGCGCCAAAGCAGGCCGATAATGACGCAGGCACCGGCGATCCCAACCGGCAGCAAACTGCCCCACAACTGGCGACGGCCGTTGGCATCGGACAGCACGTCCAGACTCGGCCGCCAGGAAAACGGCCAGACCGGCGCCTCGTGGGTGGCGGGCGCGGCCGAGGCGAGGAACGCCGCGGCCAGGATGACCAAGGCGCCCAGCAGGACCTCGGCCACGATGGAGCGGCGCAGCAGCCGGCGGGCGATCGCATTGCCGCCCGGTTGCAGCCGATCGGTCAGCACGAAGTGATTGACCGCGGCAAGCGACAGGAGCGCAATGAACAGGCCCAGCTTCAGCAGTGCGATCCGGCCGTATTGGGTGCCGAACAGGCCGCCCAGGCTGCCGATCCACTGCCAGGACTGTACCAAGGCAGTGCCGGCGATGAGCAGCACTGCGCCGAGGCCGAGCGCGGAGAAACTGCGGCAGGCGGTGAAAGCCGCCGGCCGCGGAAGTGACCCGACCAGCACGAACAGGGGCAGCAACCCACCCAGCCAGGCTGCCGCGCCCAACAAATGCAATGCCTCGAGCAGCAGCAGACCGGCTCCGGTGGGACCGCCCGCGGCGCCGGCATGGCCCGCGCCGCCCTGGATCGCCAGGGCGAGGCCAGCCAGCACCAAAGCCGCGGTAATGGGCCAGCCCCGGCTGTCTAAGCCCCCCATGGCCAAGCCGTGCCTACTCAGAAGCGAGAATAGCGCCAGCAGCAATCCGAAGCGGAGAATCATGAGATGGCCGAAGCGGGTATCGCGCAGGACGGTTCGCAGCGCCGTGAGCGCGCCGCTGACGGACGCGGCACCGGTCATCGTCAGCGCCTGCAACACCAGCCAAGCGGCCCCGATCAGCAACGCCAGGCCCGCCGACCATTGGGCAAGCCTGACCAGGCGCGCCCGCGCCGCCCCCGCCTCGGCTGGCGCAACCAGCGCCAGCGAGGTCAAGGTGCCGAATAACGACGCCAGCGCCAGCAGATGGCCCGCGCGCAACGACGCCAGGACGATGGCTTGCGGATCCATGCCTCAGGGCAGAACGCTGAATTCGAACCGCCCGTCTGTCCGGTGCGTGTCCACGGAGGTGACGTGCCAGATCACGGTATATCGGCCCGCCTGCAGGGCTGGCAGACTGACGGTCAGTTGCCGGCCGCCGCGTCCGGTCAAATGCAGATCGGACTTGTCGACCCGGACGCCATGCGCGTTCCGCACCTCGATCGTGCTGAGGGCGGGTTCCACATCCTCGGTATATGCGATGGTCACGGCCGGTGGTGAGACCGAGAGTTTGCTGCCACCAGGTGGACTGGCGTGCTGCAGGTAGGCATGCGCAAGGGCTGCCTGTCCCACCAGACTGACCGCCAAGCTACAGACGAAAGCGCGGGTTACCGCGGTGGGACGGGACCGCGCTATGTACTTCGGTCGCATGGAAGAATTCCTGACGCTGACAAGCACGGGCGCATCTCGCCTTGCTCAGGAGTAGGCCGGCGGTGCGCGCGGCTGCATCGGGGGTTCGACATCGCCGGCTATTCTAGCACCGATAGCCGGTCGTCGTGATCATTAAACGACGGCGTTAATTCAGCCTGCGTAACGCGTCGAATAGGTGCGGTTGCGGCTGGTCCTCAACCCCAGATGCTTCCGCCCCTGGCATCTCCACCCCCGGCATCCGCGGATAGGGGTCCAGCGCCAGCCCGAGTTGCTCCGCCGCGGCCTCGCCGAGATCGATGGTATTGCCCGCGAACGGGATCTCGTCATCGGCTTCCGGGTCGATCTCGTCGGTCTCCTGGCCGGACGGGACGAAGCAGACCTGAAACACCTCCTCCAGCGGCGCGTCAAAATCATCCAGGCTGACGACGCAGGTCTGCGTGACCCTCGCGCGCAACACCCCGCGCGCCAGCACTGAGTCCCGGCCTTCGCGGACCAGGTGGAACGAACAGGCGAGCGCCAGCACCGCCGGCAGCTTCATCCGAGTGGCCAGCGCGGCGCGTTCGGCCGGGGTTGCCTCGACGGCTATGTCGAGCCCCTGCGGGCCGATGCGATCCAGTGATAAGGGACGATGGAATTCCGGGGTCATTGCGCGGCCTCCCGAGCCGGCAGGAAATCGATGTCGCCGCGCCGCATGGCCTCGATGTCCTGGCCGGCCAGACATGCGGCCTGCGCCCTGGCCAGCCGTTCCAGCGCCGGGCCCGCCCCCGCCGGCGGCGGCGCGCCGCGCCAGACGTTACGAATCAGGGCAGCCGCGAGCGCCGCCGGATCGTCCCACGCCGCCGTGTAGGCCGCGCTGCGGCCGTGGAACGCCTCCCACATCGCTCGATTGCGCTTGCCGACCGACAAGTCGCCCACGCCCATCTCCCGCAGATTGCTGTCCATGTCCAGGAACATGGCGTCGAACACCGCCTGCGCCAGCCCCGGTCCGGGTTCGGGTTCGGCAGTCAGGCGGCGGACGACCAGGTAGACATACAGCCCGATCGCGTCGAACCGGCCGTCCAGCGTGTCCGGTACACCCAGCGTCCGGTATAGCCAGGGATCGCGCGCGGCGGCGACGGCAGCGACGTAGAGCTGAAAGCCCGCACGCTCATGCTTGTCTCGCCTGCGGAAGAAACCAGCCAATTCCGCCTCACACGTTGACACGGCCGGGTTGGGCGTGACACGCAGCTTATAGATAAGATCGGCCGCCGATCCAACAGGGTGTACCCGTGCCATCCACGCCACGTTATTTGCTGCTTGTGTGCCTGCTGCTGTCCGCCTGCGGCTGGTTGATGCCGCCGCCGCAGTTGCGCGGCAACAAGGTGGACCCCGATTCACTGAAGGAACTGGTTCCGGGAACCTCCACCAAGACCGACGTGACCGCGGTGATCGGGTCGCCCACGGCGCGGGACACGTTTGACGACAATACCTGGCTCTACATTACCGAAGTGACGCAGCAACGCATCGGCCGCACCCTGGGTGAGCTGAGCCAGAACGTCGTCGTGCTGAATTTCAACGACAAAGGGGTGCTGAATTCCATCCAGAAGCTCGACAAAGCCGATGCCCTGCCGGTGAGCGTGATCGCCCGCACCACACCATCGCCGGGCACCGAGGCCTCTTTCATGCAGCAGCTTCTGGGCAATATCGGTCGCTTCAACCCGGCCGGCCTTGGGCCCACGGGCGGTCCCGGGGCCAGTGGCGCCGGGTTGGGCGGAGCGCCGTACTGATGGTCGGGAGCTGGAAGCGTTCTGCGCACGTCACGGGATGGCGGCGGACAGCTGGAGGAAACGGGTGAGCACGCCTGCCAAGGGGAGGACATTAATCTAAGTCAAACGGGTTGCTTCAGTCGAACCCCATGAACCCCTCGGCCGCGCTGATCGCCGGCGCTTGCTGCAACGCCGCCAGATCGGGTCGCGGCCGAGCGGTTCGGGCGTCGGCGGCCAGCAGCGTCTCCAACGCCGCGGCGACCCGCAGCACCAGAGCATCGCCGCCACGCGGGCCAACGATCTGCAGTCCGAACGGCATCCCGTTCCGGTCCAGCCCGACCGGCAGCGATAGGGCCGGATGACCGACGATGGTCACCGCGTAGGCCATCGCGAGCCAGTGGAAATAGGTTCGCGTCGGCTTACCGTCGATCGCGGCGGGATACAGTTCCCGCCACGGACGCGGGCTGACGGTAATCGCCGGGGTCAAAATGATATCATACTGCCCAAAGAACGACTGCCATCGATGATACAACGTGGTTTGCAACGAAAACGCGCGTGCCACGTCCTCAGCCGTGTAACGCAGCCCTTGCGCCACGTTGGTTCGGACGTTCGGCCCGACCATGTCCGGGGTATCGCGGACCTTCTCAAGATGACCGGCGAGGAATCCCAGCGCGCGCAGCACCTCGAACGCCTCATCGGTGCCGGAACAATCGGGCGCCGCGTTTTCGGCCCTGGCGAAGACATGCCGAAACAGTCCGGTCTTTTCGGCGAACACCGAGGCGATGTGCTGCTCTGTCGGTGCAAAGCCGAAATCAGGCGTCAGCGCGACGCGCAACCGCGACAGATCTATTGGTTGCGGCGGATAGAAATCGCCAGCCCTGCGCACGGTCTGACCCAACACTGTCGTCGCCAGCGGATCGCAGGCGTCGTCGCCGATCATGCCGCTGAGCAGCAATGCGGTGTCCGCCACGGAACGGCCCATCGGCCCGACCACCGACAATCCACTCCATCCATGCAACCGCCGTTCCGTGGGCACCAGGCCCGGGGTCGGCCGGAAGCCGACAATCCCGCAGAACGCCGCCGGATTGCGCAGTGACCCGCCGGTGTCAGAGCCTTGGCAGATCGGCACCATGCCGGTCGCCAACGCCACCGCCGATCCGCCGGACGATCCCGCGCAGGATTTTGCCGGATCGAACGGGTTACCGGTCACGCCATACACCGCGTTGCGGGTGTTCGCGCCAGCGCCGAACTCCGGCGTGTTGGTCTTGCCGAGGACGATCGCGCCGGAGGCGCGGATCGCCGCGACCAGGCGGCCGTCCGCGTCAGGAATGTTATTCTTAAACAACGGGCTGCCGAAGGTGGTGCGCAGGCCTTGCGTCGGCTCCAGGTCTTTGATGCCGACCGGCAGCCCGTGCAGCGGGGACAGCGCCTCGCCCCGCATCACCGCCGCATCAGCGGCCTTGGCGGCGTCCCTGGCGCGGTCGAAATCGCGGGCAACCATGGCGTTGACGGCATGATCGACGGCCTCGATCCGGTCGATGCAGCTTTCCAGCAGTTCCGAGGCCGAGAGCTGCTTTGTCCCGATCCGTCGTCTGGCTTCGATAGCGGATAGATCGCACGGCTCCACGGTCAGTAGCCCAGCGCCAGACCGTCTTTGCGCGGTTCCGACGCGCCGGCCAGCACCCCGCGATCATGATCGATCCAGATCGCCTGGCCGCCGCCCAAGGGGCGCTCCGTCGGTTCGGTCAGATGCCCCATCGTGGCCAGGGTGCGCACCAGATCGTCGGGCACGCCGCGTTCCACCTGGAGCTTTCCTTCTGTCGGGAACACGCGGTAGAGATCCAATGATTGCTGTATGTCCAGCCCGTATTCCAGGAAGTTGGTCAGGAACCAGGACTGGCCCATCGGCTGATAATGGCCGCCCATAACCCCGAACGGCATCACTACGCGGCCGTCCTGTATCACCATGCCCGGAATGATCGTGTGCATCGGCCGCTTTCCGCCGGCGACGCAATTCGGATGATCGCGCTGCAGCCGGAAGCCGAAGCCTCGGTTCTGCAGCATGACGCCGGAATTGTGCGCCAGGATGCCGCTGCCGAAATTCTGGAACAACGAGTTGATGAAACTGCATGCGTTGCCGTCTTTGTCGACGACACACAGATAAACCGTGTCGTTGTGCGGCGGCAGCATCGAGCGGCCCGGCGCCGGCAGCACCGGCATCGCCGCGGTGTCGCTGATCAGGGACCGCTGCGCGGCCAGATAGTCCGAGCTGAGCAACTTCTTCACCGGAACATCGACGGCGCCCGGATCGGCCAGGAACGCGTCACGGTCGCGGTAAGCGAGTCGCGCCGCCTCGATATGCCGATGGGCCCTGACCGCACCCGCGGCACCGTCGGGTGCAGACCCCATCCCTTCCAGCATGCCGAGGATCATCAATACAAGCAGGCCCTGGCCATTGGGCGGGCACTGATAGACATCGTAGCCCTTCCAGTTGAGCATGATCGGCTCGACGAATTCGGCGTTGTGCAGGCCACGGGAGAAATCCTCTTCGGTGTGCAGGCCGCCGCGGGCCCGCAGCGTTGCGACCATGTCGGCGGCGACCGGACCTTCGTAGAAAGCCTTGGCCCCGTGGCGGGCGATCATCCGCAGCGTCTCGGCCAGTTCCGGCTGGGCGAACACATCACCGACCTTTGGCGCCCGGCCGTCCGGCAGAAAATGGGTCGAGCGGCCCTTGCGCAGTTTCTCGACACTGCGCGCCCAGTCCCAGGCGACTTTCGGATGCACGGGCCAGCCATCCTCGGCGTAGCGGATTGCCGGTTGCAGCAACTCGTCGAGGCCTTTGCGGCCATGCGCCTTCAGCAGCGTTTCCCACGCATTGACCGCGCCCGGCACGGTCACGGCGTGTGCCGAGGTATTTTCCAGCGCGTGCATTTGCTGGCCTTCATACCAATCGATGCTGGCGGCGGCCGGCGCCCGTCCGGACCCGTTCAGCGCATACACCCTCCCCGTCGCGGCCGGCGCATACAGGCAGAAACAGTCGCCGCCGACGCCGGTGGACTGCGGCTCGATCACGCATTGCACAGCGACTGCCGCCACCGCCGCGTCAAGTGCATTGCCGCCGGCCCGTAGCACATCCAGCGCGGTCAGGGTTGCCGCGGGCATGGACGTTGCCGCCATACCGTGCGTGGCATAAACCGGGCTGCGGCCGGGAAGCTGGTAATCGCGCATCGGAATCCTCGGGTCGGGGTCAGTGAAGCAGCGACACTATCCCAGCCGGCGGCCGAGGCCAACGCAGGAGGAACCGAGATGATTGCCTATAGCGACTTCGAAGCGGTGGACATCCGGGTTGGCACCATTATCGATGCAACGCCGTTCCCCGAGGCGCGCAAGCCCGCGATCAAGTTGACGATCGATTTCGGGTCCGCCATCGGCACCAAGACGTCGAGCGCTCAGCTGACGGTCCACTATAAGCCGGACCAGTTGCTGGGCCGTCAGGTGTGCGCGGTGGTGAATTTTCCGCCGCGCCAGATCGGGCCGTTTGTCAGCGAAGTGCTGACCCTGGGCATGCCGGACGAGGACGGCGCGGTCGTGCTAGTACGGCCTGATCTGCGTGTGCCGAACGGGGGCAAGCTTTTCTAAAGTTTTGTCTCGGCGAGTTGGTTCTTCGGCCGGCGGTGGGGTAGGTCCGGCCGTCGCGACAGCCACGCTTCGCACCCAGGGCGAAGGTGGTAAGATAGTCCCCACAACCTCTGTGGTAGAAGGTCCTGCCCATGCCCGATCATTCGGAACGTGTCCCCATCGAACCGCAGCGTGTGGAAGCGCCTCTATCGAAAGCGGCGATATTTCTTGTGTTGACCGTTGGCGCGGAAGTGAAAGCGCTGGAGCGGGTGCGCGGGGTGATCGCCGATATAGGTGGACTGGTACGAGCGGTCGGTTTTCGCGACCTGGGAGGGCGATTATCCTGTAACGTGGGGATTGGGAGTGACGCATGGGATCGCCTTGGGCGGCCTAAAAAGCCCAAGCAACTTCGCAGTTTCGCGGAAATTCGCGGGCCAGTACATACCGCGGTCGCTACCCCCGGCGACCTATTATTCCATATCCGGTCCGAGCGGGCCGACATGTGTTTCGAGCTGGAGAGGCTGGTTCTTGACGCGCTGGGTGACGCGGTAACCGTCGCTGATGAGGTCCAAGGGTTTCGCTATTTTGATGCGCGAGACCTACTTGGTTTTGTTGATGGCACCGAGAATCCGACCGGGGACGCGCTGCCGCTTGCATCGCTTATTCAGCATTCGGATGACCCGGATTTTGCGGGCGGCAGCTATGTCGTTGTGCAAAAGTATCTGCATAATCTGATGGAATGGAACTGTCTGCAAACATCGGAGCAAGAAGGCATCATTGGGCGGACGAAACTCGATAACGTCGAGCTTGATGACCGAAGCGGGAGGAAATCCCATAAGACGTTGACCACGATCGTGGATTCAGCGGGCAATGAGCATGATATCTTGCGGGACAACATGCCGTTTGGGCGCCCCGGACAGTCGGAATTCGGAACATATTTTATCGGCTACGCAAGGGATCTTTGGGTTATCGAAAAGATGCTCAGCAACATGTTTATTGGCGTGCCTGAAGGGCATTATGATCGCATACTAGACTTCTCGACCGCGAGCACGGGAACCACGTTCTTTGTGCCGTCGAACACAATTCTCGAAAGTTTGGGGGGTTAGCCATGAGCGCCCCGGAAGCACGGACGCAAAATCCCTATCCTGTTCAATGTGGGTTTTTCCTAATTTACGCACAGGCGCGCGGTTACGCTCGAATTGAGATAATCTCCACCTCGTCCGGGAGGAGCGCGGGCTGCAACGGACCATGCCTATCGGCAACCCTGTTGAACGGAAAGGTGGGATCGAAATGAAACCATTTCGATTTGGTGTGAGTATTTGGCACGCGCAATCGCGGGCTGAATTTGTCGAGAAGGCCCGCAAGATCGAGGCGCTCGGTTACGACACGCTCACCCTACCCGATCACCTCACTGACCGCATCGCACCGATGCCGGCCCTTATCAGCGCCGCCGAGGCGACAAAGCATCTCCGCGTCGGCACGAACGTGCTCAACAACGACCTTCGCCATCCTGTTCTGGTCGCGCGTGAGGCTGCGGCGGTTGATCTCCTGACAGATGGGCGATTTCAACTTGGCTTGGGTGCTGGCAGCATTCAATCCGAATATGAACAAGCGGGCCTCACCTTCGATACCGGAGCCAGGCGAGTTGCGCGGCTTGCCGAGGCGGTCACGGTCATCAAGGGTCTGCTAAAAGGGGAACAGGTGACTTTCGCTGGCCGGTACTATCGCGTTACCGGTCACACGATCGCCCCGCTTCCTGTCCAGAAACCCCATCCTCCCATCCTCGTGGGTGGCAATGGTGAGCGTCTTCTCGCCCTCGCCGCACGAGAAGCCGACATTGTTGGCCTGGCGGGAATGACTTTCCGACATGGTGGCGCGGTGCCGCCGGACCTTTCTGGATGGCGAGTGTCAGGCGTCGATGACCGGGTTCGGCGGATCCGCGAAATCGCGGGCGACGAGCGATACGCGCGGCTGGAGTTGAACGCGTTGGTGCAGCAGGTTGTCGTGACAGACGATCGCCGCAATACAGCCGAGGAATTGTCGCGCCGTTGGGTGCAGCTAGATGCTGACGAAATCCTCCAAAGTCCCTATGTGCTCATCGGAACCGCCGACCAGATGGTCGCGGATTTACAGACGCGCCGACAGCGGTGGGGCATCTCCTACTACGTTATTCATGAGCCGTACGTGGATACTTTCGCGCCGGTCGTCGCCCGTCTGGTCGGCAAGTAGGGCGCTCAATATCTAGGGCTCTTCGGTGCTAATAGACGCGGCGCTGGGCCAAAATCACGAGAGAAATGGGCCAAAGATCGGGTGTGGACGGAAATCAACATTAAGCCGGAATATAATTTCGCCGCGTATCGGGCGTGGTAGAACCCGGGCCAAGTGGTTTGCAGTCACGGACTTGTGAGTGCGTATTTCCCTGCCGCCGTGTAGAGTACGTTCGCTCACGTTATACCATGTGTGGACGGCCCCTAGTCTTCAAGTCCGGCACGGACAACATCGCGGTTTCCTTCCCCAGGTCTGAGTGACATCGACGGGACAAACCGTCAAAGGCACCCCGAGCAGCCGCTTCGTTGCGGGCCGGGGTCAAGCCCCGTAGCCGCGTAGCGGGCCGCCCAGGGGCGGCGGGCTTGAGGCTGGTCCGCAACGAAGGGATCATCATCGGGGCCGTTCGGCGTCGTGGCGCCTGTTGGGTTCGGACGGGCTTTGCGCAGGTGCGGCGAA
>DASYBP010000533.1:0-4611 GCA_036500715.1 Rhodopila sp. | reverse complement strand
CAAATACATCCGCCGCGCCGGCTTTTCTCGCGAGCGCAACGGAATCGTCAAGCAGCGTCTCGGCTGCACCAACCTGGATCAGCAGCGGCGGCAAGCCGATCAGATCACCGTAGATCGGCGCGGCGTGGGGATGCCGGGGATCGGCGTCGCCAAGATAGTACCCCGCCATCATTTCGATCGTTGCCTTCTGCACCGTCGGATCGGCCTCGGACCTGTCGGCGAACGACTGGCCCAGCGCCTCCATATCCACCCACGGCGAGATGCACCAACCACATCCCGGCAACGCCAATCCAGCCTCCCGGATCGCCAGCAGCGAGCCCACGACCAGCCCGCCGCCGGCGCTGTCGCCGGCCAGAGCGATGCGGTCCGGTTTGATGCCGCTCGCCAGCAGATAACGGTAGGCCGCGACGGTATCTTCCACCGGCGCTGGAAAGCGATGTTCTGGCGCCAGGCGATAATCGATCGCCAGGGTGCGCGTCCCGGCCGCACGCCCGACCTCGGCGGCCAGATGCCGGTGGCTGTCCAACGAACAGATGACGTAGCCGCCGCCATGCAGATACAGAATGACACTCGATGGATCGGCACCGGGCGTCGATGTCCATTCCGCCTTCACACCATTCGCGCTGACCGGCTGCACGGTCACGTCAGACGACAGATGGAAAGCCTTCGAGCGTTCGTCCGCGTCGCGCCGCATTTGTGCGACCTCCGAAGCCCGAGGCCTGGAGGCAATGATTTTCCGGATTTCAGTGATTTCAGGGTCGGCCATAGGTTATCCTTTCAGTTCGTCGGCAATGACAAGAATGTCGCGGGTGCGGACGACGCGCGAGCCCCAGACTCGGTCAAACTCGGCGATCAATCCCCGGATCACAGCGCTGCCGCTAACGGCCTGCACCTGTTCTGCTGTGTCGAACCGGTAAAAGGCTGTATGGACGGACGGGTCATTCGTACTCCAGCCACGCATCGCCGACTGAGCCTTGAACGCCTTAGCGGCATCGGGAAGATGTTCCGTTCGATACCAGTGGTCGAACGGCGCACGGTCTGCCGGATCGGCAACGACCGCGCGAACGACCAGATAGGCCGTCATTGGGCCTGCGCGTATTTGCCGGTGAGCTGATGCGTCGGGCCTTCCTGGCGCTTGATCTGCCGGTCCAAACGAGTCTCCCGCGACCAGGTCCGCTTCAAATCGTCGCGGATGTTGATGCGCAACCGCCCGAGGCCCTGTGTCTCCAGCTCGACCACATCGCCATCCATGAAGCTCGACAGGCCGCGATGATTGGTTCCGGTGGCCAGGATGTCGCCAGGCTCCAGTGTCTGGATGGATGTCACCCACTTGATACACCTGGCGATGTTGTTGGCCATGTCGTCGGTGTTGAACGACTGCTTCAGCTCGCCGTTCACCCACAGCCTGATCGACAGCTTCTGCGGGTCGGCGATTTCGTCTCTGGTGACCAGATAGGGGCCGATCGGCGCGAAAGTGTCGCGCGACTTCATCTGGAAGAACACGTTACCCGCCGGCGGCAGACCACGCGCCGACCCGTCGATGAAGTTGACGTAGCCGAACACATGGTCCAGCGCCTGTGCCGCCGGCACGTGACTGGCGCGCTTGCCGATGACCACCGCCAGTTCGGCCTCCCCCTCGAAGATCGTCGCCGGCACGTCGGGCAAAACCATTGTGTCATCTGGTCCGATGATCGCCGTCGACGCCTTGTGAAACGCATTCAACGGCGCGGGTTTCGCCAGCGTGCCGTTTTCCATGTAGTTCACCGCCATGCAGACGATATTGCGGGGCTTGGGCAACGGTGGCCGCAGGCGAACATTCGACAGCGGAGTGCCGGCGCCAGCCGTTGCGGCTTCCAGCGCGCCGCGATAATCCGCAAACTGGGCGATCAGGCCGTTGATCAGATCGCCAGGACCCACATGAGGAATCTCCCTCGCGACGGCCGAGACGTCATGGATCGCACCATCCTTGACCACGCCCAGCTTGAAGTCGTCAAAAAATGCCAGCTTCATGGCGGTCCCTCCCACGGGATTGCTTATCGCTGGCGAAAGTTAGCCCAAGGTTGCGGCCACGGCCACTCCCCGCCAAGCTGACCCAGCCTGCCACCACGGGAGAAACGCTCATGCCCGACCTGATCGAGACAGTCGAAGACGGCGTCGCCACGCTGACCCTCAACCGCCCGGAGAACCTCAATGCCCTCTCCGAGGAGATCAGGCTTGGCCTCCTGGAATCGATCGCTCGGTTGGGCGCCGACAACAGCATCGGCTGCATTATTCTGACCGGTTCCGGCCGCGGCTTCTGCGCCGGCGGCGACGTGAAGACCATGGGCAGCCGATCAGCCAAGGTTTTCGAGGAACGCGCCGCCGGCATCCAGCAGTCCGGCCGCATCCCCATGCTGATGCACACCTCGCCGAAGCCGATCATCGGTATGATCAACGGCGTGGCCGTAGGCGCCGGTTTGAGTATGGCCGCCGCCTGCGATTTGCGCGTGGCCGCGCGATCCGCGCGTTTCGGTACCGGATTTATCAAGCTCGGCCTGTCCGGGGACTGGGGCGGCACATGGACGCTGACCCGTCTGGTCGGCACGGCAAAGGCGCGCGAACTGTTCTTCACCGGGGACATCATCGACGCCGAGGAAGCATTGCGCATCGGCCTGGTAAACAAGGTCGTAGCTGACACGGATCTCCTGGCAACAACCCTCGCGCTGGCGCATCGGATCGCGGCGATGCCACATATCGCGCTGGGCTACACGAAGAAGAATCTGGCGGTCGCCGAGACCGGCGATTTCGCCACGTCCCTCGACATGGAAGCGTTCAATCAGGCGCGGTGCTCGCAGATGGAAGACCATCGCGAAGCCGTCCTGGCGTTCAAGGAAAAACGCCAGCCGATCTTCACCGGACGCTGATCGATGCGCGTCCTGAACACGTTGCCGCAGGCCGATCTGCGCGCGACCGCCGCGTCCGCCATCGCCTCGGAGGCCGCGGGCTATGACGGACTGCTGACGATGGAGAACAAGCACGATCCGTTCCTGGCACACGCCATCGCCGCGGTGAACACCCAGCGTGTCGAGCTCGGAACATCGGTCGCCATTGCGTTTCCGCGCAGCCCGATGGTCGTGGCGAATGCAAGCTGGGACTTGCAGAACGCCTCACGCGGCCGGTTTGTGCTGGGTATCGGACCACAGATCCGCCCGCACAACGAAAAGCGCTTTAGCGTGCCCTGGACCGCGCCCGCACCCAGGCTGCGCGAATACGTCCAGGCCCTGCGCGCGATCTGGACCACATGGCAGGCCGGGGCAAAGCTCGATTTCCGCGGAAACCACTACACCTTCACATTGATGCCGCCCTACTTCATGCCGCCCTCCACCGGACAGAAGATGGTACCGATCACCCTCGCCGCGGTCGGGGAACATTCGCTGCGTCTGGCCGGCGAAGTTGCTGACGGCGTCCGGCTGCACGGTTTTTGTACCCGCCGATACGCCGAGGAAGCTATCATCCCTCGGCTCCGGGAAGGCATGGCCCGTAGCGGACGCGCCCGCGAGCATTTCGAGATCACCGGCGGAGGCTTCGTCGCCACCGGCACGGACCCGGAAGCGACTGCGAAAGCGTTCGAGATCGTGCGTGGCCGCGTTGCCTTCTACGGCTCCACCCCTGACTACTGGGGCGTGCTGGAGATACACGGCTACGGCGATCTGGGCCACGAGCTGAACGCGATGTCCAAAGCCGGAAAGTGGAACGAAATGGCCGGCCGCGTGCCTGATGACCTGGTGCATCTGTTCGCCGCCGTCGGCACCCACAAGGAGATCACCGCCAGGATCGCGGAACGCTTTGGCGGTCTTAGCGATGCAATCAGCCTTCGGGCGGATTCATCATCCGCCGGTAGCGAGGCTCCGCCCGACCTGATCCAGGATATCAAGCGGATCGCAACGCCGTTCCTTGGGTATCAAACGGCGTGGTAGAGGCGTCTGTGATGCGTCTTTAGTTAGATCTCCAGTTAGATCTCCTGATACGTCACACTCGGCAGAAACGTGTCCGGAACGCCGCGGCTGCCGGAGACCCGCAGCTCCCGAACAGCGTCCAGTCGGAAGGCCGCCGCGTTGCCTCGGTGAGAAAGATCGATACGAGAGAAGTCGGCACCATCCACATCCCTGAGCCAGAAAATGGATCGCGCATCAGGAGCCGCCGAGACGATCTTCACATTGGCAAATTCAACGTTGCTCGCATGGCGAATGAAAAACCCCTGTGCCGGCAGCGGGCCGAACATGATAGGCTCTGGGTAGATCTCCGCGTTCTCCGGCGGTTCGAGAGCTGCCATCTCGGCCGTGCCCCCGCCCATCTGTTCAACATAGACGTCGCTGATCGTCACGTCCTCGATGGCGTGTCCGGGAATTCCGCTGATGATTGAGGGCAGATTCGACATCGGCCCGTAACATGTGATGTCCTTGATCATCACGCGCCTGATCGAGCCGACCGGCGTACCCGCCGGCCCGCGTAGCCGCGCGCCAAACCGCAGGAACAAGGGTGCGGTGCGCACATCGCGCATGGTCATGCCGACGATGCTGATGTCTTCCAGCACGCCGCCGTCCACGCACTCGAGCGCCAGTCCCCGCGAGC
>DASYBP010000532.1:0-7588 GCA_036500715.1 Rhodopila sp. | reverse complement strand
TGACCACGGTGTCGCGGAACTCGGTATCCAGCTCGCGCTTATACGACAGCGCCAGCAGCGGATTGATCACCACCCGCGCAAGCCGGCCGGCGTCCAGCATGCCCTCGTCCAGGTCGAACTCCCAGGACCGAGTCTGCTGCGCCAGCAGGCGCCGCTGCAACCGGTTTGCCAGCTTCGAGATCACCCCATGCAGATGCTGCAACTGCTGATCAAGCTGCAGTCGCAGCCGCGAAAGTTCGTCGGCGTCGCACAGGTCCTCCGCGTCGATCTCTTCGTCGAAATGCCGAGTATAGGCTCGGTAAATCGCTTCGTTGTCCGGATTGGGCCGTTCCCGCCGAGGCTGCGGTCCGCCCGGACGATCGTCGCCCTCGGCTACCGCGGCTTCTTCCTCTGACTCTGAACCGTCATCGTCGGCGGCCTCGCCCTCCATCTCCTCGGGCTGAGCGCCCAGCATGGAATCCTGATCCGCTTCCGACTGGCCCTCGCCATCCTGCGTGTTATCTTGCGACCCGGACTGTTCGCCGCCGTCGTCACCGTCGTCGGAATTGTCGTCCGGTTCCGCATCCACCTCAGCTTCCGCCAGATCAAGCGCCGCCAGCAACTTTCGCGAGGCCCGGGCAAAGGCGGTCTGGTTGTCCTGCGCCCCCGACATCTCGGCCAGCGCCTGGTCCGCCGTATCGCCAAGCGTGCTCCGCCACAGATTTAGGACCCGCAGTGCCGCCTCCGGCGCTCCCTGCCCGGACAGACGCTCCCGCGCAAGCAGCGCCAGCGCCTTGTCGATCGGCAACTGGTCCTTGCGGGTCATGCGGTCGTAGCCTTCGGACTCGCACTCCTCCGCCAGCTTGGCCCGCAGATTGGCGTTGACGCCGTTCATGTAGCGGGAGCCGACGACTTCGACCCGCACCTGTTCCAGCGCGTCATATGCGTCCTTGGCTTCACGGCGCGTCGGCATGCGCTGAGCGTGAACGCCATCGTCGTGATGGCGCAGGCGCAGCGCGATGGCGTCCGACTGGCCGCGGAGTTTCGCCATCTCGGTCGCCGGCAGCGCGCGCGTTGGCAAAGGCAACCGCGCGCGCTTGCCGGATACGCCGGCGGGACCGGGCTGGAAGGCAACCTGGACATCCGGCTGTTCGGCGATCGCCCGTAACGCGCCGGCGGTGGCCCGCTTGAACTCCTCGGCGCGTGCGTTGTCCTTGCTGTTTCCGCTCATCGTTCGCCCAGTGTCCCGATTCGAAAGTCCGTCCTAATGTGGATCAGCCGCCTTACGGACTTTCGAATCGAAAAGGACACTAGCAAGCCATTGTTTTCTAGTGCGGTTAACGGTTGCGAAGTCCGCTCCCGCGATGATCCACAGTTCGGCGGACTTCGCAACCACCGCACTAGTTGAACTTCCGCGTGGTGAAGCCGCCGGTGGGAATGTCCTCGTTGAAGCAGCGCTGGTAGTATTCCCCCACGGTCGAACGTTCGGCCTCGTCGCACTTGTTCATGAATGTCACCCGAAAGGCAAAGCCGACATCGCCAAAGATGCGGGCGTTTTCAGCCCAGGTGATAACGGTCCGCGGCGACATCACTGTCGAGATATCGCCGTTGATGAAACCCGCGCGCGTCAGGTCGGCCAATGCGACCATACTTTCGACGCGCTTCTTGGTCGCCGGTTCCTTCGCTGGGTCGATGCCCATCTTCGCCATCACGATCCCGGTCTCCATGGCGTGTGGCAGGTAGTTCAGGGTGGCGACAATGTTCCACCGGTCCATCTGGCCTTGGTTGATCTGCTGCGTGCCATGATACAGCCCGGTGGTGTCGCCGAGGCCGACGGTGTTGGCGGTCGAAAACAGGCGGAACGAGGGATGCGGCCTGATCACCCGGTTCTGGTCGAGCAGCGTCAGTTTACCTTCGACTTCCAGTACACGCTGGATCACGAACATCACGTCGGGGCGGCCTGCGTCGTATTCGTCAAACACCAGGGCGCAGGCGTGCTGCAGTGTCCACGGCAGAATGCCTTCGCGGAATTCGGTGACCTGCTTGCCGTCCTTCAGAACGATCGCATCCTTGCCGATCAGGTCGATGCGGCTGATATGGCTGTCGAGATTGACCCGAATACAGGGCCAGTTGAGACGCGCCGCCACCTGCTCGATGTGGGTGGATTTGCCGGTCCCATGATACCCCTGGATCATCACGCGCCGGTTGTAGGCAAAGCCCGCCGCGATTGCCAAAGTGGTTTCCCGATCAAACTTATACGCCGTATCGAGGTCCGGCACATGCTCGGTTCGCACGGAAAACGCTGGCACCTCCATGTCGGTATCGATGCCGAAAGCGTCCCGCGCCGAGACCTTGGAATCCGGAAGGTTGATCTCGGAGGTCGGGCGGAGCGGGGCGATGTCTACAGCCGTGTTCATAGTCCAGCTTTTCCTGTTCAATTCCTGAAACTCTAACGTTGGCGGCGCGCTGCGCAAGGGCAGCGGGGGCAGGGGTCTTTGCGCCTAACCGGCGGCGGCGACCCGGGTCTCGGTTCCCAGCCGCGAGCGGACGGCTGCATAGGCGAGATTGATCGTCTTCAGGCGTTCCTCGGCGTCGCGGCTACCGCCGTTGGCATCGGGGTGGTGTCGCTTCGCCAGTTCCTTGTAGCGGCTTTTGACCGCGTCCAGCGTCGTCGGCCACGACAGACCTAAAGTTGCCAACGGCTCGCGCAGTTCCGCCGGCGGCTTCTGCGGATCCCGGCCTTTCTGGGTCTTCATCCGTGCCGCGGCAAGAATGTGCAGCGGATCCTTCAGCACGTCATCGTCCCACGCCGTATAGCCCAGGCTGCCGATCGGCCATGTCGGGCGCTGCCAGGAAGTGTCGGCGCGGAGCTGCGCCTCGACCTCGGCGGGCGACATGCCTTTGTAAAAGTCCCAGCCGGCGTTGTAGGCGCGGACATGCTCGAGGCAGAACCAGTGATAGTCCTTCAGATTCGTTCGCGACTTCGGCGCGCGGTATTCGCCGGCCTCAAGGCAGCCTGGCATGTCGCATGGCCGGCCCGGAGGCGCGGCCGGGTCGGGTGCGTAGGCCCGTGGCCGCCCAGGGGCACGAGAGGGGCTTCGCATCATGACGGGCTTTATGTGCGTAGCAACTGGGGATTGGCAATGGTCCTTGAACGGATTGCCGGTCCGCCCGCGGGTTCTGCTGCGACCGCGGTGGCCGCGGATCGCAGATCGGCACACACCGCGATGCGACCGATCTCGATCACCGGAGGCGTGAGCTTGTATCCGGCGAGAGCACCCCGCCCCGCCGCCCCGCCCGGTAGGTCAGTGCGGCAGGTCGTACTCGTCCGCGATCTTGCCGGCGCTCATTGCCAAAATCCGGCTCATTGCGGTCAGGTCCCGCCCCGAGGCCGCGGACCACTGATTGAAGGCACCCTGAACAATCGCGAGATCGCGCTTTCCGCTGGGCGGTCCGCTCAAAACACCCTCGCGAATAAGCGCCGCCACCACATCCTCTGTCAGGATAAAGGCCGGCTTGCCGATCGATCGCAGGAAGCGCATCGCCGAACCACCGCCCAGACGGTTGGCGCGCTTCTTCAGCACCTCCAGCAGGCCGATATAGTCGGTGTCAGGCCAGTCGGCGAAGAAACGACCGGCACTCCCCGATGCGGCCGCCAGATCGAGGATGAACCGTGCATTGGCGACGACCGAGCGGACCTTCGCGGCATTGCGGATGATACGCGTATCTTTCAGTAGATCGTCGAAACGATCCTCCGGCATCGACGCGCACCGCGCGGGACCGAAAGCGTCAAAGGCCGCCTCGAAGCCGTCCCATTTGGCGTCGATGACTTTCCATGAAAAGCCGGCCTGAAAGACGTGCCGCGCCATAGCGGCCAGAATGCGGTCGTCAGGCGTGGCCGCGATCTCCGCCGGCGTTTTGCAGCGAGACGTGACGAGCGCAGCCTCGAGTGCGTCGATCCCGCCTCGGCGGTTAGCGGCAAGCGCAATGATTTCCTCAAACTGTCGCACGGATTTCGTCTCTTTCCTGGCATATCCGCCAACTCCGGCCCCCGACCTCCGGCCAGGTCGGCCACAATGTGAACATCTCAGCTTTGCTTGCCAATACCGCGACGCCCATCATCTCGGCTAGCTCGGGCATCATCGCCGCTGCATCACAGGCTCCCGAAAAATGCCTTCATATGCGTCACAATGTCCGCGATCGCCGCCGCGACGGTCGGATGACCTGGCGCTTTGTCGGGCACGCCCGCCAACCGCTGAACATGGGTGGCCGCATCCGCCCCGGCCGTCGGCAGCATCACCGCCGCGGTTGCCAAGGCTCGCTGCATGCCGTTTGGCTTCGCCGCCGCCGCGGCCGCCACTTCACCGGACACCGCAACCGGCTCCGGAGCATTGATCAGTGCGGGCCCGTCGTTGCTGCCATCACCTGTCAAGGCGTCGAGCAAATTCGGTGCGGCACCATCGCGTGCGGTCAACGGGGCGAACGGAAACAATTTTCGTAACGTTGCAATAATCGAGGTATGGTCAAACGGGGTCAGACCGCGCGGCCGGATGATCGATCCAGCCGGCACCCACGGCGAAACGACCACCGCCGGAACACGCACGCCGAAATATCCGAAGTCGAAACCATCCGGCGTGGGTCCGCCTGGCGCCGTCGCGGCCGGTGGCACCACGTGATCGTAGCATCCGCCATGTTCGTCATAGGTGATGACGAGCAGTGTGTTTTTCCATCGCGGCCCGTTTCGCACCGCGTTGTAGACGGACGCGATCAACGACTCCCCGTAGGCAACGTCATGCGGCGGGTGCTGGTCGTTCGGCATCTGTCGCAACGCCGGATCGGCGAAGTAGCGCGGCTCGATAAAGCTGTAGGCCGGCAGGCTGCCGCTGTGCGCGTCGCGGATGAAGTCATCGTTGAAGGGCCGAAAATGGCTCACCACGTCGCCCCATAGCCGGGTCAGCGTGATGGACTGCGGGACATCATGGAAATACACCCGCCACGGAACTTTCGCGTCTTCCGCCAACCGGTTGAAGACCGTTTCCATCAAATAGGGGAAATGCGTCGGTGAATTGTTGACGAAGCCGTTGGCGGTGCCGGTATGGGCGAAGAACCGGTTCGGCCAGGTCTGGCACGGCGCCGGCGCGTGCCAGCGATCCGACACGCCGAACGCCCGCGCGAGCTGGCTCAGTACCGGGATCTGATCCGCGGTATAGTAGTGCATCGGCGCCGCCGGATCGTAGACCGAGGTCGTCGGTGGCTGGCGCACGTAATTGTCCACGAACCCGTTCATCGTCGGGCTGATGCCCAGCGTGCCATCCGCGGAGGTCAGACCGTGGATTTGCATGTGAATGTCGGTGAACAACTCCCCGGGATCGGGACTGGGCACGCACGCGGCCAGTGGCGTCAGGTCCGGCGCCTTCCACACCGATATCTGTTCCGACCCCGTTCCATCCAGCTTGTGCCACGTGTTCTGCTCGGTTCCGGTCAGACCGTCGAAGCGAGTGCCGCTCGGATACAGCATCCCCAGCATGCTGTCGAAAGATCGGTTTTCCAGCATCAGGACCACGACGTGCTTGATGTCCATTCGGTGTTTCCTCCTGTCATTCGTATCGAAGGCCAGTGACAACGATATGTCCATCTGATTCAGACCCTGATTCCAACGTGGGCGCCGCTTGCCGCTCGCCGGAAATCCCGACACCATCACCGCGGAGGACAGGCATGCCAGCGAGCTCACCACACATCGCCATCATTGGTGCCGGTATCGGGGGCCTTACCGCGGCCGCCTGCTTGCGTCGCGCCGGCTTCCAGGTCCGCGTCTATGAGCAGGCCAGGGGCTTCACCCGCCTTGGTGCCGGTATTCAGCAGGCGCCAAATGCGGTCCGCGTGCTCTACGCACTGGGTCTGAAGGACAAGCTGCTGGCGCAGGCATTTCAGCCCGCAAGCAACGATTCACGTGACTATGACACCGGTCATCTGACCAACGCCCACCCCCTCGGTCACTCGGTGCGAGATCGTCACGGTGTCCCGTACTTCCTGATGCACCGCGGCGATCTGCACGCAATGCTGGCTGACCTGGTCCCGGCGAGCCTCACCCACATGAACCACAAGCTCGCCGGGCTGGATCACTCGCCGCACGGCACCGTGCGAATGACCTTCACCAGCGGCGACACGGCCGAAGCGGACGCGGTCATCGGCGCCGACGGCGTCCACTCGGTGGTGCGCGAGTTCATGCTGGGCGAGGAACAACCACGCTGGACTGGCCGCGTCGCCTATCGCACCGTGTTCCCGACGGCATTACTGGGCGGTCTGCAACCGTATCCTTGTGTTAAATGGTGGGGACCCGATCGCCACATCGTCAGCTATTTTGTCAATCCGCGCCGCGACGAACTGTACTTTGTCACCAGCACGCCGGAGCCAGACTTTTCTGTCGAATCCTGGTCCGCCAAAGGCGATCTGGCGACATTGCGCGCCGCCTACGATCACTTCCATCCGCAGGTCCGCGCAATCCTGGCGGCGTGTCCGGACGTGCACAAATGGGCGCTGGTCGAACGCGATCCTCTACCTCGCTGGGTCGAGGGCAATGTCGCACTTCTCGGCGATGCCTGCCACCCGATGACACCCTACATGGCACAAGGCGCATCGGCCTCGATCGAAGACGCCGCGGTGCTGTCGCGCTGCCTGAGCGGGGTTGACCGCGACGGCCTGCATCAGGCGTTGCGACGCTACGAAGCGACCCGCAAGCCGCGCACATCCCGCATCCAGCAGACATCGGCCGAGAACACCTGGCTGAGACAGCCGCACGACGCCGAGTGGGTGTACGCCTATGACGCCTGGACCGTTCCGCTCGCCGCCTGATCCAACGACGGCGAAGCTCGGCGGTCGCCCGCGTCCCGTTGCCGATTTCAGACGTTTGCCCCTGAGGCTGGACGAGCTGTTGAGCGCCGATCCGTGACTATCGGCGACGGTTTTCGGTCGTCCACATCAGGCGTCCTATGAATCGGGCAGACACTTAGCCCGTGAGAAACCAGCCCTGATGAGTTGCAGTTTGGTTCCTCTACGTAATATTGATTGCATGAACTAGCGCCTTAGCGATTGCATCATAACTCACTGATTCTGCGGTTCCTTGCCCCTGTTCTTTGATCGGAGCCTGAAAGCGCCGTTCTTCGACCCGTCGCGCGGGTAACCCGAACCCCGGAGCACCCGGAAAGGGTCAAGGCCCGCAGCCCGTCAGGGGCCGCGCAGCGGCGGCCTTGAGGCTTTCCGGGTGCTTTGGGACGATGCACACAGGAGAGGGCGCGCCTATCCCGCCAGCCCCAAAATTCCTTCGGTAAACATGCAGCCCCGGGTCCGCTTATGGCGGTCGGCCGCCCGCGTGGTAAAGCGGAAGGGAGGCGAACCGGAGGAACCAACAATGGAAGCAGGATTCCTGGGTGTCGGGAACATGGGTCTGCCGATGGCCGGCAAGTTGCTGGACGGCGGACACAGCCTGACAATCTACGACATCAACGAAGCGGCGATGCGGCCGTTGCTGGAGCGGCAGGCGCGACGCGCCGCCAGCCCCAAGGATCTCGCGGACAACTGCGCGATCGTTTTCGTCTCTTTGCCCACTCTG
>DASYBP010000531.1:0-4580 GCA_036500715.1 Rhodopila sp. | reverse complement strand
GCCATCGCGGCGCGACTCGGAAGTGCTTACCGTTGCCGCTTGTGTGTACCGGAAGGACATTTCGATCGCTCTCACCTTTCAGGATGCAACTTGATCACCCGCGCCACCGGCTGCGGCGGGTGGCTGCCATCCGGCAATGGTTCGGGCGTGGGCGCGCGCCTTCGCGTTGTCGGTGATGCCAGGGAACAGGCGACGCAGCTCAATGGCGGCGGACAATTCGCCCTCCTGCTCGAAGACGGCGCGGATCGCGGCGGCAACGGCCTCAGTAACAAGGAACATGGGCAGAAAGATTGGGCGGCGCCCCCAACCGGGCAAGCCAACATTTTGTTACGGCACCGGGTGCATTGGCCCCCCGAAACCGACCTTCACGCAGAAGGTAGGCTACCTCCTAACCCCACCTAAGCGCTGTAAGCCGGATTATCGCGCGTAGGTAGGGAAAAGAGCAAATACTTCCGCCATTTGTGAGAATTCAACGCACGTGTCGCGTGCCCCCATTCGGCCGGAATTTCCAGCCCAATGCAGGCCGGCCGAGCCATTTCGGTCGCGATTACTCCGGAAAACGGCCCGCATTGCCCCGGGAAATCGGGCGCTTTGAACCGGAAAAGCGCCACGGACCTCGTTCGGGACCCGCGCAGGCGCCCCTGCCCTTCTCCTCGCCAAGCCTTGGTAGCCGGGCTCTTCCCGCCCTCACAGCCATCCGGTCGCGGCTTGGGGCGCACAAATCGACTTCTCCCATTCGGCGTCTCTGCTCCCGCCTGACAACAGGGTTCACAGACTGAGTGCTGCAACCCAAGCTGTGCCCTCTCCCAACCCGCAAATCCCTGGTTATTCAATCCACTTCTCAATAAACGATCGAACCTCGTCGACCATGTTGGTGCCGCGCAAGGCGCAAGCGGCCTTAAACTTGGCGTGCAACTCTGCGTCCAGGTCGATCGTCAGTCGCGCCGGCTTGGCCTTCGGTACAGCAGGAGCCCCCTCCCCTGCCCCAGAAACCCAGTCATCGACCTTCTTGCGCTCGGGGAGAGAGAACGCGGGCTTCATGCCTGGATCTCCTTCAGGATGCGTTTGATCTCGTATGACGCCTCGCTGTAGGGCTGCATCTCGATGACAGTCGTGCCACCGGTAAGTGCCTCGGCATAGATGACGCGCTGCGTGGTCCCGGCTTTTAAGATCGGCAGCTCGAAGCCGGCGAGCGCCTGCTGTATGGTCCGGCCCAGGACGGTCCGCCCGATTTTCCGTGAAATCACGAATGCAGCTTTCTGTGTTTCTTTAAAACCGTTCGCCTCCTTCACGAGAGTCACTGTCTCCCTGCTCGCCCAGAAATCGGCGCCGCTCGGCTGCACAGGAATGAGCACGTAATCGGCCGAAGCGATGGCCGACCTGGCCACCTCGTAGTTCCGCGGCGCTCCGTCGATCACGACATGGTCGTAGTCGGCCGCTAGCTTCGGAAGATCCCGGTGAAGGACCGGCTTCGCCAATCCGACGACTTGGAAAGTTGGCGCCGCCGCCCGGATGGCCGCCCAATCCTGCGCGGTCTGCTGCGGGTCGGCGTCTATTAGAAGAACCTTCTTTTTGTCGGCCGCCATCGCTGCGGCGATGTTAAGGGCCAGCGTCGTCTTGCCAGCTCCTCCCTTCTGGTTCATCACCGCCAGAATCACTGATTTCTGTCCTTCTGTATTCCCGTGTCACCGCATACACGGAAAGTCGTGGGCCTTTGCAAAGCCAGAAATCCGTGAGAACGGATAAGCCGCCTTCCTGTGTATACGCTTACATGGGAATACAGAAAAACAGAAGCACGGATAGGGGGTCTTCGACCTCCTTTCATTCACTGTTAGCGGGGTCACGCCGTCCACTCCCGGATTCCCCCCGCTCCGGAGCTTTGCCCACTGGATGATGCAGCAGAAACACAGAAGCACGCTTAGACGGAAATCTTCTCAATAACTGCCGGACGGCCGCGGGAGGGCAGGGGCCTAGGCCCCGGGGCTGCAAGAGCTAGGGGCAAGATAGCGCCCGTGCCGATTCCCGGGAGCGCGCCCGGCAGTGAAGAGGTGTTAGCGAGGGCGACCCAGAGACGAGGGTGAGACGAGGGAGGGGGTCGGCCAGACAGATGGCCGTGCTCGATGTGTAAGCCAACCCGGCCCCGCTTTGGAGCTTTGGATCGCGATGTCGCGATTAGTTAGCATGGATCATGCTACGTGCCGCAGTGGTCGATCCCCCGATCGGGCCAATGGACCGCGTGACATCGCTCACAGGCTTCGACCGCCGCCCTAATGGTCTGATGGACGACGATGCGTCCGTGCGTGACATTACTCACACCTTCGCCTGTGAACAAATAAAGTTACTAACATGATATCACTCACGCGATTTGCGTGACATCGCTCTCAACTGGGCGCGTGATATTCCTCACGCAAACCTAATAGATAAGAATCCTCTAGCTTCCTGTAGTTGTGTGCTGGGGCCCGGACTGGCTCTATCACCACCTGACGATCAGCGGCCCGGCCGAAACGGTCGGAGGCTTCACCGCGGCGGCGCGGGGGTCCGGGGTGATCCCCTGGCAACTGGATTTTGCCGCCATCAAAGACGACGTTTTCGTCCGCGCGGCGTCCCAGCCGGCGCGTGACCGAAACCTGACGGTGACGGGATGCCGGATCCTGGCACGGCAGTTTCGCGAGCGGGTCGAGGCGCGCCAGGGACGCGCGGCGGCGCTGATCGGACGGAGCCAAGCCTGCCCGTTCGATCTGCATGCGTTGCTGCCCGTGCCGGCCGCTATCCTGGGTCTGGGCCCGACCGATCCGGCGGCGCTTTCGTGGCTGGCGGCGCACTGGGGCGTCACCGACGAGGTTCGCCGGGTGACGCTGCGCGAGCATGCAACGACCGGGCGCCGGCTGCCGCGGGGTCATGCGGTGCATCCGTTTTCCAGCTCACGGGCGCCGACGGTCGCGATAGACCCACATCCCAACGCCGAAGATTGCGGTCCCGACGCCGAGCACCAAGAGCGGCGCGACGATGTCCCAGTTCACGGGCGCCGGCGGCGGGTTCGAACAACGCTCCAGATCCAGTACGGGATCGTCAGGCCAATACCGATCAGCGGGACAGCCAGCCAGTAGTCAATGTCCCAGGTCACGGGATTCGTCGCGACGCCCAGATCCCCGCCGCACAGATCGCGCCGGTCAGGATCGCCGGCCAGATCAGCCAAACCCAAGTCTGATCCCAGGTCATCGTAATCTCCCGAGCACGTATTGCCCGCTACTATGTAGAGCGAAGCCGAAGCCGAACCAAGCAGCGGTGATGACGGTCTGCCAGCCTGCATGCAACTGGCCGTTGGCCGCTGGCGCGATAAACCCGGCAACGACCACCGCCAAAGCGAGATTATTCAACGCCGTCGCCAGCAGCGTGATCCTGGCGTTGTGTACCGTATGCACGGCGTCAACCCCCCCCTTATCAGCAGCCTGCCTTCGATAACCCGCCGCCGTTGCGCCACGGCCGCCCGGTCCTGTCGTGACGTGGGCGCAAGAGTTATTATCCTAATGCTTCCTGATACCGTGCCCCCAGTGAACTCTGTGTCCTGTGACCCAGCACATAGACCCTCACGTCCGGCCGACCCACCCGCAGAGTCGGCTACATTTTCAGTGCCGGGGACTGGATCGCCGCTTCGTTGATCGGTGGTGGGCGATGGCAGGCCGGGCAAACGCTGATGCAGCGCGCCGATCCCACCTCGTTCGACAGAATGGTCCGACTTTACAGGACCTGCGGCGATCAGCCGACCGAGCAGTGCGAGGCGGCGATGGCGGTGCGTACTCTTCCACCGTCGGGGCCGCCGCCGTCGCCGGCGGAGGGAACAAGGGGATTGCCGCCGCCTGGGGCTGCGACCCCACACAACAGGGTCACGCGGTGAACGCCAGTACCCCGCGAGAGCGGGCGTCGTTTATTTCCGCAGCGCAAGCGTGGCTGTCGGTGGCTTTGTGCAACGTGATTGAAAAAACTTTACCGTAATGGAATTTTATGTGGTCTTGCCATAGTAGTGCCATGAGCCGGCGGCTTTTCCATAGGGACCGCGCCCGCGCGGTCAGGCAGACATCGGCGCAGCCGACTGCCCACAAATTCACAGCATCCCCGCTCCATCGCGCTACGCCGCTGGTGCCACGGCATCGCCGCCGGTCGTGCCGAAATAGGCTTCGCCCGGTGTTTGCCGCCTCAGCGCCTGGTTTCATATCACGATGCGATTGACCGTGCGTGATGGGCCAGCTGTCGGGCGAGGGTAGGGGCGACGAGCTTCGGGTGGCGCAGCCCTCCGTCAGGCCGCCGAGTTGCCGGCCCGCTGACCCTGTTGAGGAATCGAGTGAGCGCTGCGACGGAAGGTCCAGGAGTCGCTCGATTTATCCCGAGGAAAAGAGTGAGGAAGCTATTAGTAGAATAATCCTCATATCTTCCTAATAGTTCTCGCTCACTCCTTTCCCCGGCGACAAGACACATCGTTTCTTGCAGATTCTCTGCCAATGGGAACGGTACACAATCTGCCGGAGACGAACGCGGGGTGGACGTTAAAGGTTCTGGCGACGGCGCTGATCGACTTCCCGTCC
>DASYBP010000530.1:0-9488 GCA_036500715.1 Rhodopila sp. | reverse complement strand
GTGCGGATGAATTCTTCCGACCTGCGATAGCGCTCGTCGTGGTCAAGCCACGGCTCGCCGATCGCCGCGAATTCACCGCGGAACCAGCCGCTGACGACATTCACCGATACGCGCGGCCCATGCAACTGGCTGATGGTTGCGATCTGCTTGGCCAGCAACGCCGGATGCCAGGGCCCCGGCAGCACCGCGGCGATCACGTTGATCCGCTCGGTCGCGGCGATCAGCGCGTGCGAGATGGTGATCGACTCGTGCTGATACTCGGCGCCATACCCCGCGGTGAAGCGGATCTGGCTGAGCGCGTAGTCGAAGCCGCTGTTCTCGGCGATGCGCGCCAGCCCAATATTGTAGTCAAGACCCCAGCCGGTGCGCTGCTCGATATCGCTGATCACCAACCCGCCGCTGACGTTCGGCACCCAGTAGGCGAACTTCAGACCCTGGTCATGCGGTGTGAGGGCGTTCATGATCGCATCCTTCGTCAGTTGGGGTGTTTGGGGGTCGGAGCCGATCGCGGCGGTCTCGATTGCGGCCGCGTTCGTCGCGCTCGATCATCCCGAAAAAGCCAAGGACCGGGCCAAGCTGGTGCTCGGGTCGCTAAACTCGGCCAGGTTGGTTGGCTGGGCGCCCGCCAACGTAGCCGCGCCGGGCCCCGAGAAAGTGCCCTTCAGGAACAGACGGCGAGCCAGGCGCTGCACGTCGGCGAGCGTCGGCCACGTTGTTTGGTCGAGTTCCTCGAGACGTATATCGGTAGCGATAAAGCGATAGCCGCGGTCCAGCCGGATAGCGGCACCAACGAACACGCCGTCGATGTCAATGACGTGAGATTGCAGCATGAGATCATGCTCCGAAAACGGGATCAGGATGAGGTATGAAGATCTTTTCTCTGTCGCAGAGGCGAGGCCGTTGTCGCCTCAAACATCGCCGAGGCGCGGATCGCCCATACCCCCGTGCCGAGCGATCGGCGGCACGGCGAGCAGTGAGCAGCGTGGCAGCAGCTTGTGTCATGTTGCTCCTTGCAGAAAGCGGCGGGCGACTGCCATAAGAGAATATATTTCCCGAACAATGCAATACACGGCTCGTAAAAAGATTATCTTTCTAATCTCCGTGGCGTTACGCGCGAATACCTCGCTGTCTTGCGCTGCACCGGAGGAGACCTCGCTCCAACGCGCGCGCCGTGCTGACCGATGGCAACCCTCGCACACCAGCGTGATGCGGATCCGCCGTGGCATCCGGGACTCAGACATATCGACCGATTGACAGTATCATTCGATAGACATAACGCTGCCACGCAGGGGACCAGTTCGCGAACCACATGACGCTACCCGCCAACCGCTACCGTCCGAACGCTCGTCAGCGCGGGGAAGACACCTGGCGCCGTATTCTGGATACTGCGCTTGCCCTGTTCGCCGCTGAAGGCTTCGATGGAGCCAGCACACGCGAGATCGCGGAACGCGCCGGCGTCAATCTGCCGGCAATCCAGTACTATTTCGGCAGCAAGGAAGGGCTGTATCGCGCGGCCATCGCGCATGTCGGTGAGCAGGTGGTGCAGACCATTGCCCCAATCACCGCGCGTGTGTGGGACTCCCTCGGTTCCGGTACGCCGAGCCGCGCCCAGTTGATCAAGTTGCTGTGTGAGTTGGTCAACGCTGTGGTGACGATGTTCCTCGATGAAACGCTGCCGGATCGTGAAAACCGCAGCCTGTTCGTTTCGCGCGTCGAAATCGAGCATGCCGCGGCGCTCGATCCGCTGAACGAGATCATGCGCCAGCACCTGCTGGCGCCTGGGGCCGCATTGGTGGGGCGCCTGGTGGATCGGCCAGCCGAAGATGAACAGGTGGTGCTCCGCGCGCTCATGATCCTGGGTCAAGCCAAGATCTTCGGTAGCTGCTCCGTCGTGCGCAGCCTGGGCTGGAACGCCATCGATGAGAGCCGCGTCAACAGCGTCCAGAGCATAGTGAACGAGCACACACGCGCGATATGCCGCGCACTGAAGGGGCCGGCATGAAATACCATTACGGGGTCGGGCTTCCGGCCATGCTGGGGTTGGCGGCCTGCGCGGTCGGGCCCAATTTCCATTCCCCCGCGGCGCCAGCGGGTGCGGGCTATACGCCAGAAGTGCCTGCCAACCCGGTATCAACCGCGCACACCAAGGCCGGTTCAGCACAGCACTTTGATGCGGGACGGGATTTGCCGGGCGAGTGGTGGGCACTGTTCCACTCCACCACGCTGGATGCCCTGGTGAAGCGTGCGTTGGCAGCCAATCCCGATCTCGACGCCGCGCAAGCCGCCCTGCGCCAGGCGCAGGAAAACCTCTACGCTGGCCAGGGCGCACTGTTCCCCAGCGCAAGTGCCAGCTTCCAGCCGTCACGCCAGAAGATCTCAGGCGCATCGTTTGGGTTCCCAAATGAGTCGCCCACGCTCAGTCTGGTGACGGCGCAGTTGAACGTCTCCTATGCGCCCGATGTCTGGGGGGGCACCCGCCGGCAAATCGAATCGCTGGCCGCGCAGGTCGATTTCCAGCGCTTCGAGCTGGAAGCGACCTACCTGACATTGACCTCCAATCTCGTGGTTGCGGCGGTGAACGAGGCGTCGTTGCGCGCACAGATCGCCGTTACCCAGGACATCATCAAGGTGGACGCCGACCAGCTCAATCTCGTGCGCCAGCAATTTGCCGTCGGCGGTGTGCCGCGTGCTGATGTGCTGCAGCAGGAGGCAACGCTGGCACAGTCGCGCGCGACGCTGCCGCCGCTGCGGAAACAACTCGCGCAGCAACGTGACCAGCTTGTTGCTCTCCTTGGCGGTTTTCCGCGTGAGGCATTGGCCGCGCAATTCGACTTGAACGGTCTGCGATTGCCCGAACGACTGCCGGTCAGTCTGCCTTCTCGTCTGATCGAGCAGCGCCCCGATATCCGATCCTCCGAGGCTCAGTTCCACACCGCCAGCGCCAACCTTGGCGTCGCGATCGCCAACCAGCTTCCCCAGTTCGCCATCAGCGGCTCCATCGGCTCGGAGGCTCTGGGTTTCGCGGACTTGTTCACGCCCGCTACCGGTGTCTGGACCATTGCCGGCAGCGTCACCCAGACGCTGTTCGATGCCGGCACGCTGCAGCATAAGAAACGCGCTGCCGCGGCAGCGCTGGAGCAAGCGGCGGCACAGTACCGCGGCACGGTCATCCGGGCCTTCCAGAATGTCGCCGATGCGCTGCGCGCGCTGCAGTCCGATGCCGATCTGCTGCACGAGCAGGCGGCGGCCGAACGTTCTGCCTCCGATAGCTACAACTTGTCCCGCATGCAGTTTCGCGATGGCGGGATCAGCTACCTCACCCTGCTGAACGCCGATCGCACCTGGCAGCAGGCCCGGCTGAACCTGGTCCAGGCACAGGCACAGCGCTTTTCGGACACCGCCGCGCTGTTCCAGGCATTGGGCGGTGGCTGGTGGCACCGCGCCGACGTAGCACCCAGTACTCACGGGCCGGACCGGCTGGTCGTGCCCGTGCTCTCAGCCTTTCAGCCTTGACCGAGGTGCGACAATGATCCGGCGCATGATCATAATGTTGGTGGCCGTCGCCATCGTGATGGGGGGTTATTTCGCCTATCAACAGTTCAAGGCGAAGATGATCCACCAGTTTCTCGCCACGCTGTCCAACCCGCCGCAATCTATCTCCACGGTTGTCGCCGCGGATCAGCAATGGCAGCCGCAGTTGCAGGCTGTCGGCAGCCTGCGCGCAGTGAACGGTGCCACATTGTCGCTGGAACTGGCCGGTGTGGTTGAGAAGATCGACTTCGACTCGGGCCAGGATGTGCAGGCGGGCCAGCAATTGCTGCAACTGCGCGCCGAAGATGACATCGCCAAGCTGGCATCATTACAGGCCAGCGCCGCCTTGGCACAGGTGAACTACGATCGTGATCTTCGGCAATTCCGCGCCCAGGCGGTCAGCCAGGCGACAATCGATTCCGACAATTACAACTTGCGCAACGCGCGTGCGCAGGTCGATCAGCAGCAGGCCATTGTCGATAAGAAGACGCTGCGGGCGCCGTTCGCCGGGCATCTTGGTATTCGCCAGGTCGATCTTGGACAGTATCTCAATTCCGGTACCGCGGTGGTAACCCTGCAGGCATTGGATCCACTCTATGTCGACTTTACTTTGCCGCAGCAGACGTTGAATCAGATTGCTGTCGGCCAAGGCGTCACCGCGTCCCTTGATGCTTTCCCCGGCCAAACATTCCCAGGGCGGATTATCGCCATCAACCCCGTGGTCGATACGGACTCGCGCAATATTCAGGTACGTGCCAGCCTCGGCAATCCTGATCACCGCCTGCTGCCGGGCATGTTTGCGACGGTCAGCATCGATACCGGCGCGCCGCAGCAGCAGGTGACCTTACCGCAGACGGCGGTGACCTATAATTCGTACGGCAGCACGGTCTATCTGGTGAAATCGGCAAACCCTAGCTCCAATGGTGAGAAGTCGCTGGTGGCAGAACAGAGCTTTGTCACCACCGGCGCCACGCGCGGCGACCAGGTCGCGGTACTGACCGGCGTGAAGTCGGGCGACGTGGTGGTGTCCGCCGGGCAGATCAAGCTTCACAACGGTGCACCTGTGGTCGTCAACAACAAGCTGCAGCCGACCGAAAATCCCAATCCGACACCTGTCGACAACTGAGCGGTAGAACCAGCACATGCGCTTCACCGACATTTTCGTCCGCCGCCCAGTCCTCGCCAGCGTGGTCAGCCTTCTGATCCTCGTCCTCGGCTTGCGCGCGATGACGTCGTTGCAGGTCCTGCAATACCCGAAGACCGAAAACGCCATCATCACCGTCACGACGGTCTTTTACGGCGCCGCGCCCGACGTCGTCGCGGGCTTTGTCACCACGCCACTGGAAAACGCCATCGCACAGGCCAATGGCATCGATTACATGACCTCGAACAGCCAGTCGAGTACCAGCACGATCAGCGTCTATCTCCGGCTGAACTACGAGCCAGACAAAGCGATGACCGAGATCAACACCAAGATCAGCGGGGTACTCAACCAGTTGCCGACTGGCACGCAGCAGCCATCGCTTTCGGTTCGGGTCGGACAAACCATCGATGCGATGTATATCGGCTTTAATAGCAACGTGCTGGGCTCCAACCAGATCACCGACTACCTGGTGCGCGTCGTGCAGCCCAAGATGCAGGCAGTGCCCGGCGTGTAAACGGCGGAGCTGCTGGGCGGCAAGTATTTTGCCCTGCGGGCCTGGCTGGATCCGGCCAAGCTGGCTGCCTACAGCCTGACGGCGACCGATGTGTGGCAGGCACTGGCGAACAACAACTTCATTTCTGGCGCCGGCAACACCAAGGGCCAGATGGTGCAGATCAACCTGAACGCCTCGACCGATCTGCATTCGCTCGATTCATTTCGCGACCTGGTCTTGAAGCAGAATGGCACGGCGATCGTTCGGCTGAAGGACGTCGCCAACGTCACGCTCGGCAACGACGACTACGAATCCCAGGTCGGCTTCGATGGACAGCGCGCCGTTTACCTCGGCATCCAGGTGGCGCCCGGCGCCAATCTGCTGGACGTCATCAAGGGAGTCCGCGCGATCTTCCCGGGCATCCAGACGCAGTTGCCGCAAGGACTGAACGGCGCGATCGTCTATGACTCGACTGATTTCGTCTCTAGCTCCATCAGCGAAGTGGTGCGTACGCTGATTGAGGCGATCTCGATCGTTACCCTGGTAGTGTTTATGTTCCTGGGCTCCCCGCGCTCGGTGCTGATCCCGATCGTCGCCATTCCGTTGTCGCTGATCGGCACTTTCATGATGATGCTGGTCT
Organism: Rhodopila sp.; assembly: GCA_036500715.1. Lineage (GTDB taxonomy): Bacteria > Pseudomonadota > Alphaproteobacteria > Acetobacterales > Acetobacteraceae > Rhodopila. The sequence goes on along the minus strand of DASYBP010000530.1, from coordinate 3,680 downwards.
TCGGCTTCACCATCAATCTGCTGACGCTGCTCGCGCTGGTGCTGGCCATCGGACTGGTGGTGGACGACGCCATCATCGTCGTCGAGAACGTCAACCGACATCTGGAAGACGGCATGGCCCCCATTCCCGCCGCGATCCAGGCGGCCCATGAGTTGGCCGGTCCGATCATCGCGATGACCGTGGTGCTGGTGGCGGTCTATGTGCCGATTGGCTTCCAGGGTGGACTGACCGGAGCATTGTTCACCGAGTTCGCCTTCACCTTGGTGGGTGCGGTTACCGTCTCGGCGGTCATCGCACTGACGCTATCGCCAATGATGACCTCCCGTCTGCTGCGCGCGCATGCGCCCAACGCAAGCGACTGGGAGTCTCGGCTGGTCAGGTTCGTCGATCGCTGCTTCAGTGTTGTGCACCGGCGCTATGAACGTTGGCTTATAGGCAGCTTGAACTACCTCCCGGTAACCGCGACCTTCGCGGTGATCGTGCTGGTCTGCATCTACTTCTTTTATACCGGAGCGGCGTCGGAGTTGGCACCGGAAGAAGATCAGGGGGTCGTGCTCACCTCTGCCACATCGGCACCCGATGCGACCCTGCAGCAGCGCCTGATGTATGACCGGCAGGTCTTCGAGGATTTCATGACCTTCCCGGAAACCGCACACGTGTTCCAACTCGACGTCCCTGGCCAGAACATCGGCGGCGCCGTGTTGAAGGCGTGGGACCAGCGGGCGCGCACGACCGCCGCGCTGCAGCCGCTGATCCAGCAGTCTGTCAACAATATCGCCGGCCAGCGCGTAGTGGCATTCCAGCCGCCACCACTTCCAGGTTCCATCGGCCTGCCAATACAGTTTGTTATCGGAACGACCGGCCCGTTCGATCAGCTCAACACAGTATCGCAAGACTTTCTGCAGCAGGCTCGATCGAGCGGTCTGTTTATGTTCCTTGATACCGACCTGCGTATCGACAACCCGCAGGTGACTATCGACATCGACCGCAGCAAGGCGGCCTTGATGGGGCTGTCGATGAATGACGTCGGTAATGCGCTCACTTCTATGCTGGGCGGCGGCTACGTGAACTATTTTGGCCTGGACGGACGATCGTACAAAGTCATGCCTCAGGTGCAGCAGCGTTCGAGGCTGAACCCGGCGCAGATCCTGAACTACTATATCCGCACCGCGGGCGGTGCCGCGGTGCCGCTGTCGACCATCGCACATTTTACCACCCAGACCCAGCCTGAGTCGATCAACCACTTCCAGCAGCTCAATTCGGCAACGATCCAGGGCGTGGTGGCACCTGGCGTGACGATGGGCACCGCCATGACCTTCATGGAGGATCTGGCCCGACGCACGCTGCCGGTCGGCTACTCCGTTGATTACGGCGGCGAATTCCGCCAGTTGAAACAGGAGTCCGGCGGTTTTCTGGTCACGTTCGGCTTCGCCCTGATCATCATCTTCCTTTCGCTCGCCGCCTTGTTCGAAAGCTTCCGAGACCCGCTCATCATCCTTGTTTCTGTGCCAATGTCGATCGCCGGCGCGCTGTTGTTCGTAGCTGTCATGCCGCACGTAAGTCTCAACATCTATACGGAGGTCGGGCTCGTGACGCTGATGGGCCTGATCAGCAAACATGGCATCCTGATCGTGGAATTCGCCAACGCGCTCCAACGCGACGGCCGCGCCAAGCGCGAAGCTGTTGAGCAAGCAGCGTCGATCCGGCTCCGTCCTATCCTGATGACCACCGCGGCGATGGTGCTGGGTGTGGTACCCTTGCTGACAGCCTCGGGTGCAGGCGCCAACTCGCGCTTCGCCATGGGCCTGGTCATCGCCTCAGGCCTGGCGATCGGCACACTGTTCACCCTGTTCGTCGTGCCGGCGGTCTACGTGCTGATCGCGGCGGATCATCATTCGGATCTGCCAGAGCACGCACCCTCAGAGTCGAGAGCCCTCGCGGCGGCCGAGAGATAGCCGCCGGTGGCGCACAGCCATGTTCTTTAGAGCATTATGCCGCCCGACGATTCGTTCCCACCCTCGCCATGGGCCACATGTGCTAATGAGACGGACGGTGAATGAAGGAGGACCCGATGGATCTAGCCAGGATTGCCGTGGTGCAAGGGGCGTCAAACGCGACAATTCAAGCTATCTTCCGTACGCTGGCCGATCAGTGGAGAACCTCCGCGCGGTTGGCTGGCGTTCTTGCGGAAACCCATGGTCTGGCCAACCGGGCTTGCAGCGCCGGATTTCTCCGCAACATTCGCACCGGCGAGCGGTTTCCCATCTTCCAGGATCTCGGGCCAGGCTCGGCGGCTTGTCACCTTGATGGAGCCGCCATGCTTCCCGCGACAGAAGCGGTGCGACGGGATATCGCCGCTGGGTGTGATCTCGTTCTGTTGAATAAATTTGGCAAGCTCGAAGCAGCCAATTCAGGCCTCGCGGATGCTTTCAGGGCGGCGATCGAAGCCGATGTTCCCGTGCTGACCTCAGTTTCTCCATCCCACGAAGCGGCTTGGGCAAAATTCCCGACGCCCTCATTCGTTACCCTAGCCGCCAATCCCGCCGAAATTGACGCGTGGTGGCAAGCTGTTCGGCTGCCCGTCCACGTAGGGCTGTGATCAACAGAAAACGGCCATATCCGACCATCTCGGCTGCGGCGCGGAAACAGACAAGCAGTTTATTTCGGGTGGCCCAACGACGGGCCGAGACTACGCCGTGTCGTCAAACATCCGCGCGTGTCACGGCTTGGCTGACGGAGTAAGCTGAACGAGAAACAAGTGGCGGCACCACTGACCGCCTCGTAAACAGGGGGAACCACTATGGACGACGACCGGAGCGATCCCGTCGACCAGGCCGCGCTGTCGGGCGAAATGGACGCTTGGCTGTGCGGTGTCGCGGCGGGGCTCGTTGGCTCGGCTGCCTGGCGTGGCCGCCGGCGGAGCCCTGCTGACCAGCCCGGCTTTCGCCAGTCCCGCTTTCGCCACTTCGCACTTCGCCCTGCGCCACGCCAATGCGCTGCTGCAGCAGGCCAAGGCCGATCTGGCCGCACCCGACACGCCGCGCTCGGACACGCACAGGCCGACGCCGTGCGCGCCTCGACCGAGGCGCCGCAGGACGGGTCGGCCTATCGCGCCGTGGCGGCGGTGAAGAAGCTCGAGACCAGTAGGAAGCTCAAGACCAGCAGTATAACCATGACCTAAGAGTCCGAGCTGCAGGCACTGGAGCCGCGCAATTTCTCCGGCCCGCTGTGGCAGGACCTGGCCGGCACGGCGTCCAACGTGGTCGAGCTGAGTCACCCCAAGCCGATCGCCGAGCACATCGCCCACTCCGGTGCTTATGACGTGCTCGACATCGAGCCGTCATGGGTACCGTCGCTCGCCGATGGCGGCGTGATGCCGGTTACAGCGCTGGGCTCGCAGCTACGAAGGTTCCAAGCCTTCGGCGGAACACAGTTGGCGCAGCGCATTTCGGCGTCAAGCTGCCGCGATGGTGCGTCACAATCGGCGGTGATCCGGCCATGGTCGCCTCGGCCGACGCACGCACCTCCATCAGGGACCGGGGCCAATCGATTGACCCGCTCGCAATCCGAACACCGCCGCCCCATGGTCCGGGGCGGCGGCCGGTTGGTCTTGGGTCAGGTCCCCGGCGGGAAGAACACCAGCGTCCGAGCCTCGATACTCTCCCGCGGCGCGGCGCCGT
>DASYBP010000529.1:0-9592 GCA_036500715.1 Rhodopila sp. | reverse complement strand
CGCGGGGTCGAACCGGGGTATCCGCACAGGCGCCTGCGAGCGGGACAGGTTGGTTCGGTTGAGCGGGACGGATTGCATGGTTGTTTCCCCGCGATCGTGAAGCGATGCCGAGGCGTGCATATACACCTGATCCGGCGCAATGACACCACGACACGACCGTTTATCCGCTGCGCGCCGATCGCATCCGCTGCGCGTAGACGTTGACTGCCAATGCAACGAGCAGCACCAGGCCGCGGATCAGGATTTTCAGGAAACTGTCGATGTTGATGTGATCAAGCCCGTTGTTGAGGATCCCCAGCACGAACAGCCCGATGATAGTGTTGCCGATGCCGCCCTGTCCGCCGAACAGGCTGGTGCCGCCAACCACCACCGCCGAGATGCTGTCGAGCAGGTAGGTGTCGAATTCGTTTTGCTGTGCACTGCCGAAATACGCGACGCCCAACATGCCGGCGACACCCGAACACATCGCCGAGATGATCATAACCGCCGAGAGGATCGCCTTGACGTTGACGCCGGAATACTCGGCGGCCTCCCGGTTGCCGCCGGTCATGTAAACGTAGCGGCCAAACCGCGTATAGGTCAGGACGATGTGGCCGATCAGCAGGAACAAGGCGGCGACGATGACGATCCATGGGACCGGACCCAGCGCGTGCGAGCCCAGGGTGGTGATAAGCGGCGGCACGGTGTAGGCGATCTGGCCGCGGACCAGCAGCGCGCAGATCCCCGCGGCGATCTGCAGCATCGCAAGCGTCATGATGAAGCTGGGAATGCCGATGCGGGTCATGCCGAACGCATTGACGGCACCGAGCGCAAAGCAGGCGACGAGCGCGATCAGGATTGCTGCCCAGCCTGGGAGAGGGATGTTGGCGATTGTTACGCTTGCATCTTGCATGGTGAAATAAGCCACGACGATGCCGGTCGCGTTGGCGATGCTGGCGACCGAGAGGTCGATTTCCGCGCAGAGAATGACGAAGGTCAGCCCAACGGCGATGATCGCGGTGACCGAAATCTGCGTCAGGACATTTTCCAGATTGCCGAACGTCGCGAACGAATCGCTGGCGATGGAGAAAAACGCGATCAACAGGATCAGGGTGACGAACGGGGCTATGTTGCGCAGGCGTCCGCGCAGCCAGTCGGCGATCCCGCCCCTCATGCGGCTTCCATCAGCCGGTCCTTGCTGACCGGTTCGTCAGCGAATTCGCGCACCACACTGCCTTTTTTCATCACCAGGATGCGGTCTGCCATCGACAGCACCGTCTCGGGTTCGGTCGAGACGACGATGATCGCGATGCCCTTTTCGCGCAGCCCACGGACGATCTTCACCACGTCGTCCTTCGCACCGACATCCATGCCGCGCGTCGGTTCGCTCAGCACCAGGACGCGCGGCAGGTGGGTCAGCCACTTCGCCAATGCCACTTTCTGCTGATTGCCGCCGGACAGCGTTGCCAGCGGACGTGCGACATCGGGCGGCCGGATGCGCAGCCGCTCGACATGCTGGCGCGCGATGCCCCGCTCGGCGCCGGGACGCAGCCAGAGCCGATTGATACTTTTGAGAATCGATATCGTTACGTTCTTAAACACCGGCTCGGCGCCGAACAGCATCATTTTGCGGCTTTCAGGGACGAAGGCCATGCCGTTGCGCCGCGCGGCGGAAGCCGACGACAGCCGGATCGGTCGGCCGTCCAGGACGACGCGGCCGCGCTCTGCGCGCAGCAGCCCGAACAGCGTGCGCGCGAGGTCGAGCTGCCCGGCCCCGAGAAAGCCGTAAATGCCCAGGACCTCCCCGGCGCGCACCCGCAGCGACACGTCCTGATAGGCGCCGGTTCGGGACAGACCGTCGGTCTCCAGCACGACCTTGGCGTTCGGCCGGCTGTGTAAGGCGATGTCGGCGAGATAGCTCTCCTCCAGTTCCTCATGGCCGGCGCCGATCATGCGATCGATGATCCAGCGCTTGCTGACGTTGGCGCGGTCCTCGGTCGCCACGGCGCGGCCGTTGCGAAACACCGTCACGCGGTCGCAGATCGCCAGCACGTCGTCGAGGAAATGCGAGATGAAGACGATGCCGCGGCCGGCCTCGCGGAGGCGGCGCAGCAGGGCAAACAGGCGTTCGACCTCGGGCGGGGCCAGCGCCGAGGTCGGTTCGTCGAGAATGATAATGCGGGCGCCGGAATAAAGCACGCGCGCCACTTCCACGAGCTGCTGCAGACCGAGTGGGAGGCCGCCCATGAGGGTACGGGGTTCGATGTCGATGCCGAGATTGGCGAGGTGTTCTGCCGCGCCGCGCCGCATAGCGGGCCAGTCGACTAGGCCGAGGCGTTGCACCGGCTGGGTGCCGAGATGGACGCTCTCGGCCACGCTCAGGCCACGCAGCACGGCGAGTTCCTGATGCACCATGCCGATCCCGCCCGCACGGGCGTCGCGCGGGGAGGCGAAATGCACCGGCTGCCCGTCGAGCCGCATCTGACCCTCGTACTCCGCGTGGACGCCGGCGATGATCTTCATCAGCGTGGATTTGCCCGCACCGTTCTCGCCGACCAGGCCGTGAATCTCCCCGGCCTGGAGGGAGAAGTCGACGGAGCGCAACGCCGTCACGCCGCCGAACGTCTTGCTGACCGCGGAAAGTTCCAGCAGTGGCGGCAGGGCTGGTTCAGCCACTTGTCAGATCAGGAAGTGTTCCTCCATCCACATCATGCCGGGGGCGTTCGCCTTGGTCACTACCGGGCCATCGACGATGACGTTCTTCGGAATGCCGCCTTGGCCGGTCTTTTCGCCAGACACCACCGCGGCGACGCCGGCGATGACGGCCCCGCCGTGAATGCGGCACGATGGATTGCGCACGGTCGCCAGCATGCGCCCGTCGGTGACCGCGGCGAGCGCCGGCGGCATCGCATCGCAGCCGCCGACTTTGATCTCGGTGCGATTGTGCGCCTTCATCACGTTGTAGGCGGCGAGCGCCATGTCGTCGTTATGGAAATAGGCGGCGCTGATCTTCGGATATTTGGTCAACAGCGTCTCCCAGATGCGCGCGACCTTGGTCACGTCCCAGTCGGCCGGCTGGGTGTCCAGTACCTCTATCTTAGGATATTTTTTCACCACCGACTGGAAGCCGCGGGCGCGGCCCTGCGCGCCGGTGTGGCCGAGTGCGCCTTGGGTCATGATCATGGTCCCCTCGCCATCGATCGCATCGACCAGCGCCTGGGTGACCGAGGCGCCCATGAACTCGTTGTCCGGGGCGAGGAAGCTATGGACGTTGATCGAGTCGAGGGGTGCGATCAGGGTGTCCATGTCGATCACGGGGGTGCCGGCATCGATCAGCTTGTTCACCGGCGCGGTCAGGGTGCCGATCCCGAAGGCCTGGATCGCGACGAAGTCCCACTTCTGCGATGCCAGGTTGTCGATGGCGGCGCGCTGTTTCTGTGCCGCGAGTTCGCCGTCGAACCAGGTGACCTCGACGTTGAACAGCTTGCCCCAGTATTCGGCCGCCTGTTTGCCCTGGGCGCACCAGGTCGCCTGCAGGCCGGCATTCGAGAAGGCCGCCTTCAGCGGCTTGTCCGACCGCCCGGCGACCTTGCCCATTTCCTGGGCGAGCGCCGGGTCTATCCCGAACGCAGCGAGTGCCGCGCCCATTCCGGTCAGCGAGCCCTTTAGGAATCGCCTGCGATTGGCCATCTTGGTTCCTCCGGTATTTCGTTCGGCGAACGTTGGTTTGGCGGCACGGGGCCGGCAACCCGCCCCTTCGCGGAGGGTTTACGACACTCTAGCGTCGTGTGGAATGCGGGATTGAGCGGCAGCGGCCTGCTCACGTTCGGTCAGAGTGCGCGAAGGCCTAACCAAGTGAATAGCAATGCGGCGGCAATCAAGAGCGCCGTGTAGTAGGACGCGGAACCGGCTTTGCGAGGAAATCGGCTGGACTCCGCGACGTCGTCCGGGTGGATATCATCTTCGAACTCGTCCCCACTTTGCCATGCTGGAATGGTGGCCCAGCCGGGGACTGCCAACCCTCGTACCGTGCTGAGGGTAATGGAGCGGTTGATATCGAGAGGCTTGAAGGTACGCAGCATGGCCGGTTATCCCTGTTCGGCAGGGCCACTGGAAGCAACTTCGATGCCAAGAAAAAGTTTGGTTATTTCAGTAACTTCATTCAGCGCACTTCGGCGCGTGGAAGGTTTTCCGACACCTCCAAGAGTGGAGTCAGGTCATGGTGACTCGCGCCTGGCCTCAGCTCAGACCACTTTGCCCGCGCACCATCGGCTAGTATCGCGCAGAGAGGCGCGATACGTCGCACTTTGCTTGAAGTGGCCGGTTCACGCGGGAATCGTGATCGCTCCGCGACTCACACTTCACGGCGATCGGGCACGAGCCCAACGCGGCCAGCACGGGCCAGCCTCGAACTTGATAGGGTGACTATCACCAAGCTCGGCAAGACGGTCGCCGTTCTGACGCTCCCTCAGCCGGAGCCGAAAGCCGTGACCGAACGCTATGGCTACATGCGTGGCTCCGTCGTGATCCCTTAAGGGTTCGATCTGACGGCGCCTGTCCTCGACGAACCGCTCGACGCCCAGCTTGGCATCCTGCATCGGCGAGCAGCGAAGGACAGCCGCCGATGGACCGGCTGATCGTGCCACCGCCCGGTGCCGTGGCTCGCCGATCGTGACCGGCGACCGCAAGATTATCGCGTGCGCCGAGGCGGGACACGTCACCGCAATCCCCTGCTGAAGCCGCGCAAACTTGCTCCGAGCCCGGTCAGGGGCTAGAAGCCCGGACCTTTCCAAATCTACCGGACGGACCCACTCCATGAAGCAGCAGGCGAACCTGATTCGCACCGGCCAGGTGATCGAGCACGAAGGGCGGCGCTGGACGGTACTCAAGCAGCAGATCATCACGCCCGGCAAAGGCGGCGCCTTCATTCAGGTCGAAATGCGCGATCTGAAATCGGGCAACAAGACCAATGAACGCTGGCGGACCGCTGATACCGTCGAGCGGCTGACGACCGAGGAAAAGGAATACACCTACTCCTACAGCGACGGCACCAACCTCGTGCTGATGGACCCCGAGACCTTCGAGGAAGCGCACGTCCCAGCCGATCTGATGGGTGATGCCGCGCCGTTTCTGCAAGACCAGATGACCCTCGTGGTCGATCTGGTGGAAGGCGAGCCCGTGGCCGTCCACCTGCCGTCCTCCGTGGTGCTGGAGGTGGTCGAGGCTGACCCGGTGGTAAAAGGACAGACCGCGTCGTCGTCGTACAAACCGGCCAAGCTGTCGAACGGCGTGCGGACCAACGTCCCACCGTTCATCGAGGCGGGGGAGCGTGTCGTGGTGCGTACCGAGGACGCCAGCTATGTGGAGCGGGCGAAGGGCTGATGGCCTTTCGCCTCTCGCCGCATCTGACCATCATGGCCAACGCGGCCCAGAAGGCGGCACGGCGGCTGCTGCGCGACTTTTCCGAAGTCGAGCAGTTGCAGGTGAGTGTCAAGGGTCCATCGGACTTTGTGTCCCAGGCCGATCTGCGCGCCGAACAGACGTTGCGGGAAGAACTGAACAAGGCCCGCCCAGGCTATTCCTTCCTAATGGAAGAATCCGGCGCGTCGGGGTCGGAGAACTGGACCTGGCGCTGGATCGTCGATCCGCTGGACGGCACAACCAACTTCCTCCACGGCATGCCGCATTGGGCAATCAGCATTGGGCTGGAGCGGCGGCTGCCGGACGGGGCGTCGGAAATCCACGCGGGTGTTATCTATGCGCCGGCGGCCGATGAGATGTTCTGGGCAGAAAAGGGTACCGGCGCGTTTGTGAACGAACGTCGCCTGCGGGTTTCCGCCCGTCGCGAGATAAGCGAGGCGGTATTTGCGACCGGTATCCCTTTCGGCGCCGTATCCGCCCCGCGTCAATATGCGTTCAGCCGGACGCTGGCATCCCTGATGCCGCTGGTCGCCGGGGTTCGCCGATTCGGCGCCGCCGCGCTGGACCTCGCCTGGGTGGCGCATGGCCGATTCGACGGCTACTGGGAACTGGGGATCAAGCCGTGGGACATCGCGGCAGGGGAACTGCTGGTGCGTGAGGCGGGCGGCTACGCGACCGACGTCGGCGATGGCAGTCCTCTGAGCACCGGGAACATCGTGGCGGGAAACCCGCATCTGCACGCGAGGTTGCGGTCAATCGTCGCCGAGGGGTTGAAGCCGCTGGTCCCGTCCCGGCAACCGGAATGAGGTCGGCTTCAAAGCGGTGCCGTGACGGGATGGAGGAGTTGCCGGAACGCACCTATCTTCCAACCGCCAACTTTGGCATGAAGCGCCTCGTATCGCGCATCGGAAAAGAGCGATACGTCGGATTTTGTCTGAAGTGGCCGATTCACGCGGAAATCGTGATCGCTTCGCGACCAACGCTACCGCGATCGGACACTAGGTCGGCGGCGCATCGAAGGCGCCGTAACGCCGAACCTGAAGGTGCACTGCTGCTGCGATGAGCGAACAGAATCCCTTGCCTCAACCGGACGCAGAACCGGAACCCATCGTGACCCAGCAGGCGCCTCAGCGCTACCGTATCATCCCTTGGCTCTACGCCCTGGGTTTCGTCCTTCTGGCCGCCGCGATTATTTATCTGTGGCAATACCCAGGCATGCCAGGTGAGTCGGTCGACGAGGTGCAGGCGCTTCACGCCATCGGACAACACCTCGACGAGGTTGATGCGCGTGTGAGCCGCCTGGAGCAGCGGCCTCCCCCTGATCTGAGCAAAATCACCGCCCCGGCGGACGCGCTCAAGAGCAACATTGATGCTTTGGATAGCAAGGTCGCTGCTTTGGACAGCAAGATTGACACCATGGCCAGCAAGGTCGCCGATCAGACGCAGGTCGCTAGCCGGTTGGACGCGCTGTCGGGCAGAATTGAATCTTTATCCGGTCGCGACCAGACCGGGATCGACGCAACGAAGCGGCAGGCCGATGCGCTGGCCAGCCGTGTCGCCTCCCTGGAGGCGCATGCTGCCAACGTCGAAGCCCTCGACAAGCGGCTGAGTCGCGTCGCCAAACTGCAGGATGCCGCCTTGGCGCTGGCATCGGGCCGGCCTGTGGGCGATTTGCCCGATGCCCCGCCGGCACTTGCTCGGTATGCACATACCGCACCACCGACGGAAGCGCAGTTGCTGCTGCGGTTTCATGGTGCCGAACAAGCTGCATTGGCCGCACCGCAGCCTGATGCCAGCAACACACCGTTCCTTGCACGGGTCTGGGATCGGGCACAGGACCTGATAACCGTTCGCCGAGGCGACGACGTCGTCGTCGGCAATTCGACAGCGACGACTTTAACCCAGGCGCAGAGCGCGCTTGATGCCGGCGACCTGGCCGGAGCGGTTGCGGCGGTCGAGAGCCTGAAAGGACCGCCCGGCCAAGCGATGGCCGGTTGGCTTGAAGACGCAAGGGGACTTTTGAGCGCGCGCACCGCGTTGGGTCAGCTGGCGGCCCAGGCTTGATCCGGCCGCCCAGGCTATCCTTGGTCGTTTGATCTGCCCGAAGCTATCGTTTTATTCAGTCTGGAGCAATCGGTTGGCGATCGCTGCTGCATCGGCAATGTTATTGGCGATGCAGGTGCTACCCAGGGCCATCTCGGCCGTGCCGTATCCCCAGGCGGCGAAGATGCTGGGCACTCCGGCGCCCCGCGCCGCCAACACATCATTGCGATTGTCACCCACCACAACCGCCGCGTCGGCCGTCCCACCCGCCAGCGTGAGCGTGCCAAGCAGATGGCCGGGATCGGGCTTGCGGGTCGGGAAACTGTCGCCGCCGCCGATCGCGCATAGCAGCGGCAACAACCCCACCGCCGAGAGCAAACGTCGAGCCGCCTGTTCTGGCTTGTTCGTGCAGACCGCCAGACGCCAATCTTGCCCGACAAGTTCGGTCAGAACCCGCAGAACGTCGGGGTACGGCTCGCTCTCGGCAGCGACGTGGGCGGTGTAGTCGGCGGACATCTCGGCAACCGCGCATGCATCCGACCGCAGCTGATGCGCCGCAAAGGCTCGCGCCACCAGCACGGCGACGCCGTCACCGACCATCGCGGCAACCTGCGTGCGAGAAAAACCCGGCAGCCCGCGTCCATGCATCAACCGGTTCAAGGCGGTCGTAATATCCGGGACAGTGTCCACAAGGGTGCCGTCCAGATCCAGCAACAGTGTCCGCCGCACTATGTTGCACTCCGCAACGTGAATTGAACCCCTATCATAACGGTGGCCTTTGACATTCCTCCATCGTCGCCGCTACGCCAAACGCGCTAGCGAAGCAAGGGCCGCGCATGCAAGCAACCGCCATCGTTCTGGCCGCCGGACTCGGCACGAGAATGAAGTCCGCTCTGCCAAAGACACTTCACCGCCTGGCCGGCCGAACGATGTTGCGTCACCTGCTCGGGAGCTGCGAGCCGGTATTCGATCGTATCGTTGTTGTGCTGGGCCCGGAGATGGAGACAGTACGACAGGAGGCGGCGCCGCACGTTTGTGTGGTGCAACGGGAACGTCTGGGCACGGCACATGCAGCGATGCAGGCGGTGGACCACTTCGGTGATGGACGGGTCGCGATTCTGTATGCGGACAATCCGCTGCTGCGGACCGCCACGCTGAAACGATTGCTCGACGGCCATACGCCGCACGGACTGTCGCTGCTGGCGTTCCGGCCGGACGATCCGGCGCAGTATGGTCGCGTCATCACCGGCCCGAACCGCCTCGTGGAACGCATCGTCGAGTATGCGGATGCCTCAGCGGCCGAACGTTCGATAGCGCTCTGCAACGCCGGCGTGCTATGCGCGGGGGCTCATGACATGCGCCGGTGGTTGCCGGCTGTGCGCAACGAGAACGCGAAGGCGGAATACTATCTGACCGACGTGGTCGCTTTGGCCCGTGCCGACGGACGTCCGGTTTCGACGGTCGAGGCGCCGGCCGACGAACTTGCGGGCATCAACTCACGGGCGGAACTAGCGCGCGCCGAGGCGGTGCTGCAGGGCTGGATGCGCGCAGACGCGATGGCCGGCGGTGTGACGATGATTGATCCGTCGTCGGTTTTCCTGTCCGCCGATACACGCCTGTCGGCCGACGTCACGATCGAACCCAACGTGTTCTTCGGGCCGAACGTGACGGTAGCGAGCAACGTCACGATCCGAGCCTTCAGCCATATCGAGGGGGCGGATATCGGCCCTGGCAGCGTGATCGGGCCATTTGCCCGGCTGCGTCCCGGCGCGAAGCTCGATCAGGACGTGCATGTCGGCAATTTCGTCGAAATCAAGGCTGCGCACCTTGCCTCCGGCGTGAAGGCCAATCATCTTAGCTATATTGGCGACGCATCGGTCGGCACCGCCACCAACGTCGGTGCCGGGACGATCACCTGTAATTACGACGGTATCAACAAGCATCGTACGACCATTGGCGCGCGCGTCTTTGTCGGCTCCGACGTGGCGCTGGTTGCGCCGGTGAGGGTGGGCGACGGCGCAATTCTGGCGGCTGGCAGTGTGATCACCGAGGACGTGGAGCCGGACGCTCTGGCGTTGGCGCGTGGTCGTCAGGTGCAGAAGGCCGGGCGGGCGCCGACGATGCGCGCCGCGGCGCAGGCGCACAAGGA
>DASYBP010000528.1:0-4724 GCA_036500715.1 Rhodopila sp. | reverse complement strand
CTGGTGGCCCATCCTGCCCAGATCAGTGCCGCCAACCGGCAGAAGTGCTGGAACTGGTTCAAAGCGGCGGACCAGCAGCGTGACGGTGAGGAGCCATCATTGATTGCCGGCATCACCCGAGAGATCGCCCGCGACTACGCGATCGATCCCGCCAGGGCTACGTCGCCGAATTGTAGCCTTACGCCCTAACGCCCGATCGGCACCCACGCATCGCCGACTTTATAGTATCGCCGCTTCACCGCCGCCCAGGCGACGCGATGAACGGCGGCCTCGCCATCGGGATCATCCGCATGCTGCCGCCAGGCGTTATTGAACGCCGCCACGTAGATCTCCTGCGCATGAGGCGGGAGATGGTGACGGACGGAATCGGGAAGGTCGTCGATTGTTTGATAGGGCATGGCTTCCGTATAGACATCCGATCATCGAACCGTGCGGGGAACACCCCGCAGATGTCAGCCGCGGCGGATTTTGTACCAGGGATGCGGCAGACCCGGCACCTTGACGCGCAACGAATAGACCGAGGTAGTCGCGGTCAGCAGCAGGGTCCGCAGGTCCGCGCCGCCGAAGGCGACGTTGGCGCAGACTTCCGGGGTCTCGATAATGCCCACGCGCGTCCCATCCGGTTCGAACACCCACACACCCCCGGTTCCGGTGCAGAACACGCGCCCCGCCTGATCGATCTTCATCCCGTCCGGAACACCATTCGTTCCGTCCGCCGACATATCGGCAAAAACGCGGCGCCGCACAAAGTTGCCGCCAGAATCCAGTTCCACCGCATGGATGTACTGCGTCCACCGGGTATTCGCGACGAACAAAGTCCGCTCATCATGTGACAGCGCCAGACCATTAGGATATTCGCACCGAACCACTTCCGAAACGGCTCCGTCCGGCGATACCCGGTAGATTGCCGCATGTCCGATCTCACGCTCCGCCAGCGGTACGCGGAAATCCGGATCGGTAAACAGGATCGCGCCGTTGGAATGGCAGATCACGTCGTTCGGCCGGCTGAGCCGCTTTCCTTCGAAACGATCGGCCAAAGTCGTTACTGTCCCATCATGCTCCATGCGGGCCACGCGGCGCCCATCGCCCTCGCAGTTGAGCAAACGCCCCAGCAGGTCGAAGGTCGTGCCGTTTCCGCCCTGTGTTTCGCGTACTGTCTCAGGTTGCTGCCCCGGCACGATGCGATGGAGTCGGTTCGACGGTAGATCGACAAAGTAGAAAAATCCCTCAGGGTGCCAAAGCGGCCCTTCGGTGAACAGGAATCCGCTGGCGACCTTTTCAAGCGCCCGGCTCTCAAGAATCTCGGCCAGAGTCGTCATCGTCCCCTCCGCTGATTGCCAATTCTTCGGCCCTTATCGAGACAACGCCACATCCTTGTTTACCTCAAGTGGCAGACCAAAGCGTTGCGCTAGACGATCAAAAGGCTCAATGCCGTCGCCGATAGCGGCTTGGCGTGGTGCCCATCGTGGCGCGAAACCGCCGATTGAAGGTCGAAAGATCGGCAAAACCGGCATCCAGCGCAATGTCGAGAATCGGCCGAGCCGAGCGGTGAAGCGCGATCGCGGCGTTGTGAAGCCTGGTGCGCAAGATAAACTGATGCGGTGTAAGACCCACGACATCGCGGAAGATCCGCAAAAAGTGGTATCGGCTCATCGCCGCATCCCGCGCCAGTTCCGCCAGGCTGAGCCGGTCATGCGCCTCGCTCTCGATCCGCCGCAGGACGGAGGCGATCCGCCTTGTATCCCGACTGGTCGGCGCGGCTCGTGGTCGACCATTTCCGGCCAGCAAGCCGGCGACCTTTCCGGCGAGTTCGAGGCCTGCCTCCTCCAGCCTGCCGGGATCGCCTTCGGCACGCGCAAGTTCGGCCGCCGCGATGACAGGCGTCAGTTGCATCAGCGGCGGCAGGTGGGTGAGCGGCAAGGTAGCGGACTGGGCCCCCGGGGTGGCCGAGAGAATAGTTTCAAAATCGCCGGGGTCGAACAGGAAAGACAGGCACCGGTCGCCCTGGACGTGCTCGTGGCCGCACTCATAGCACTGCCCGTGATTGCCCAGCAGGATCGCACCGGGTGCCAGCGTCGCGGCGCCCCGCTGCCCAGCACCCTGGGCCGTGCGATATTGGAAGCTGCCGCCCAACACCGCGGCCACGCAGACCGACTGATGCTGTTCCTCGAACGGCCGGTCACGCGGACCGGCCGAACACCGGATGTCCTGGATGCACCAGCCGGCGCCTGATGCCAGTGTTTCGACCTGCATTTGCATCCACCAAAAATAGCAACTTTTCCCAAGCCGCGAAGCGGGGGCCGGCGATACCGTCCGGCCTGGCTTCGACAACAGAGGAGAGTTGGTCATGAGCTTCATCCAAACAATCGGCAGTACCGGACCAGCCGGCGACCAGGCGGACAAAATGGGCCTGTATGGCTGGCTGATCGGCGACTGGACGATGGACGCCACGCTTTATGCCGAGGATGGCTCGTCTCGCGGACTCCAAGGCAGCATCCACGCCGGGTGGGTGCTGGCCGGGCGGGCGATCCAGGATGTCTGGATCCTGCCGGGTTCGTTCCATGGCACGACGTTGCGCATCTATGATCCAAAGCTGGATGCATGGCACATCGTCTGGTGCGATCCGCTGAAGCAGTACTACACCCGCCAGATCGGCCGTGCCGTGGGGCGAGACATCGTGCAGCAAGGCCGGGATGATGCCGGCGAAACGACCCGGTGGCGGTTCGTCGATATCACCCCCGATGCGTTCTGCTGGCTGGGCGAGCGGTCACCGGATAACGGCGCCACCTGGCAGCTTCAGGCGCGGTTCCTGGCTCGGCGTCAGGCTGTCCCGGCGGTAAAGCCGATGCTCGATCACGTCTCGATCGGTGTTGCCGACATTGCGGCGGCGAAGCGATTCTACGATGCGGTGCTGCAGCCCTTGGGTTACCGATGCCTTTACGAGGATGCCGCAATGCTTGGATACGGCGCCGATGCGGCCGCGCTGTGGCTCAATGCAACGGATCGTCCCGTGCCGGCGGACGATCGATCCGGGTTGCATTTCTGCTTCGCCGCCCCGACCCGGGACAGCGTCGACGCATTCCACGCCGCGGCCCTTGGCATGGGCGGATGCGACAACGGCCAGCCCGGATTGCGTCCCGACTACGGCGCCGGGTACTACGCCGCGTTTGTCATCGACCCCGACGGTGTCCGGATCGAGGCGCACCACGACGGATAGTTTCCTGTCTAGGTGCGCGGCCGGGGTCTGTTACATGCTGCTCTGCACAACGGCAAGCAGGCAGACGGCATGACCAACCCCTACGTTACGCTTTCCAGTCGCATCGCCTACCAGAACCGGTGGACCCGGGTGCGCGAGGATCAGATTCGCCGCCCGGACGGCTCCAACGGGCTGTACGGTGTGGTAGAGCGGGCCGATTTCGTCGTGGTCGCGCCGCTGCAGGACGGATACCTCACGTTGGTCGAGCAATACCGCTATCCCGTCCACGCGCGGATGTGGGAGTTCCCGATGGGGATGTGGGAACACGCACCCGGCACCGATCCGGCGGTAGTCGCTGCCGGCGAACTCCGGGAAGAGACCGGACTGTTCGCCGGGCGCATGGTCTATGTGGGCGAGATTTTTCAAGGTCCGGGCTATTGCAACCAGCGCGGTCATATTTTCCTCGCCACCGATCTGACGCAGGGCAACACGGCGCGGGAGGCGACCGAGCAGGACATGATCTGCCGGTCGTTCGCGCTGGCGGAGTTCGAAGCAATGGTCCGCGATGGCACCATGCGCGAGGCAATGACGATTGCGGCGTTCGGGCTGCTGCGGGTGAAGGGGTTGGTCTAGTGTCCGATCGCGGTGAAGCGTGAGTCGCGAAGGGGTCACGATTTCCGCGTGAATCGGCCACTTCAAAGAACGTGCGACGCATTGCGCGTTTCTGATGCGCGATACTAGCGCGGGCCGGGGTCTTCGGGCGGTGCTTTGCGTTCGATCAAGGCGGACAGCGACCGAAGCGCGACGTGGGCGAAGAACACCACGAGCGTGAGGGCGACCGCCTGAGCGTAGTCCTGAACGCCAGCCGCCGTGCCGATGGCCGCGAGCGCCCAGAAGGTGGCGGCGGTAGACAGACCGCGGACGTGGGCGCGTTCCCTCACAATCGCGCCGGCGCCAAGGAAGCCGACGCCGGTAGCGATAGCACCCAGCGCCGGACCCTGGCTGCCCTTCGCATAGGTCACCGCGATGTAGGCGAAGACGCTGGCCGCGGACGCCACCAGGACGGAGGACCTCAGACCACCCGGATGGCGGCGCCACTCGCGCTCTGCCCCAATGACGGCTCCGAGCAGGGCCGCGGTCGCGGTGCCGAGGACGGCGTCGAAAGGGGCCTGAAGGTCCACGGGGGTCAGATTAGGTCGGATTTAGTTTCGGCGTCGAGAGTATCGGCGATATTGACCCGCCCGGCGATGATGACGCGGGCGGTGATCCCGCCATGACCGCGGACCGCGTTATAGCCGCCGCGACCAAGCATCTCCTCCATGCGGGAGCAGGGATGGCATTCTCCGGTGGCCTGCAGCCGCGCCGATCCAAGCCGGAAGCTGCGATCCTTCAGGGCGTGCAGGTTGACGCCCTGGACGACAAAGTTGCGGCGCAGCAAGCCGGCGTCGATCGGGGCGCGGCCCAGGTAGGACGCGATCGCGGTCAGGTGCTCCGCCTGAATCAGGGTGACCTGGCGGTTACGGCTGTG
>DASYBP010000527.1:0-2605 GCA_036500715.1 Rhodopila sp. | reverse complement strand
ACCTCGCGCAACAGCGGACGGTGGAGTTCTTCGCCAAGAACCTCGGCTGATCGGAACGGCCCCGGTTTGACGGCCCGAAGAACCCACAGCTCACGCCGCCGCCCTGATTACCGCGGTGGCGTCGCGGGTTTCAGCCCCACGGGTGATGGACGACCCCGCCACCCCGGAACGGGCTGCGCTCCCGGACCGGTGACCATCACAGTCCGGCCGCGCCACGCCTGCTCATCGGGCCGCTGCTCCGCTCGCCATACATACGCGCTCAAGCTGATGCTCATGGCGATGAAGTACCAATACATCGGCTGAAATGCGATACCCAAGAATGCGCCCGAGGACAGAAACACCGCCAGCCCGCTCTGCAACGCGTCGGACAGGCTTGCGACCCAGGCCAGCTCTGGGTCGGCACGCGTCTTCTTTGCCAGGCGCCGCAACTTGAAGAACGTGATAGCGGTGATCAGCAAGAAGATCCCCAGGCCTGGGTAACCCAGTTCTCCGAGCATTTCGAAGTAGATGCTGTGGAAGGCGCGCCCAAACTCGACGGTCGCTGGCTGGTTTTCGGTCCCAGGCAACTCGATACGATTGATCAGATTGCTCGCGAATCCGCCACCAAATGGATGCGTCGCCGCGAACGTCAACGTCCATCGCCACACCAAAATGCGGGTGTAGGCCGAATTCTCCCGTTCAAAGCTGCCAATCGTCGCAACACGCTGATTCCAGGCGCTGGACGTCGCATAGATCATAAAACATCCGACTAAGACAGCAACGATTCCGAACGAGCACTTATGCTTTGTCCGGATCCACATATAAGCACCGAGGACAACGATCCCGATCAACGCGCTCCGCTCATAGGTGCCGATCGCGGTCGCCACCGCCAGGCCGGCGATTGACCAGTAGGCCAGCGATCGCAGTCTCATTTGAGGGATGAGTTGGCTGTGCTCAGCCAGATGCATCGACAGCGGAACGGCCATCAGGCAGACGGTCGATAGCAGGCCGCCTTCGCTCAATCCGGTGTTGCCGCCAACCAGACCGAGGTTCGCGCCGTATCCGCCCCCCGAGATCAGCGTCTTGAGCCCGAATGGCACGAAATTCGCCGCCAATGAGAACACATAGGTCTGCGCGAAGGCCTCGATCTGGATCCGCGATCGGATCACCAGCGGGATGAATGTCGCGAAGGCCAGCGTTTTGACCGCCCAATTCCACTTTTCCCAGGCGGCGTCCGGGACTTCTGCCCAAATCATCGTCAGGTTCACCCAGATCACCATAACGATCATCAGCGCCGATTCCGCGGACAACGGCGGTGGTGAGCGCCGGTCAAAAAGTATGTACGTCACGATCGCCGCGGCCCCCATGATCATCGCGACGGGGATCTGGTTCAGCAGGATATAGGCGACAGACTGGGGGCCGAACGTATCGACCCACACATACCCAAGCGTCGCCACGAACGGCGCCTGCGCGCTTGCACCGAGAAACGAAACATAGACGAACAGCAGCCAGAGACTGCGCAGCACGATTAACCGCCGCTCAGGGCGGCCGGCGCCATGCCGGGGTCCTCGTCTTGACCAGACTGTCCTCTCGCTTGACCGTCTGAAACCAAGCCTGGCTGCGATCCAGCTGGACGGCCCGGATGATGACGACCAGCAGCATCAGCGAACTGAACATGATCCCGGTCAGATCGAGCATTGCGATTCCTCGGACAGCGATGCCAGCGACGTGAGCAGCGTCGTCGCAGCCTATACCGGCTCCGTCTGTCACGTGTCACGAAGTCTTGTGCCGCCATCCAAAAAACGCAACCGCCGTTCCGCTTTGGCGTTTGGCTCTCACCGGCGTCGGAAAGGCGCGACGGATCCGGGCGGTCAACTGTGGCGTCAGGGGCAACTATGGCGGAGTGGCGGCTTGCGATTCTGGCGATCTTGCTTGGGGGCATGACGTTCGCTTCGTCCGCGGAGCCTCTGCCAGCCGACAACCCGGATGCACAACATGAAGCTGAGCGGCTCGACAACCTGCCGCCCGTCCTCGCCGCTCCGACGGGGCACATCGATCACTCCGGCCGAAAGGAACAGGGACGTGCGTCATTTTATGCGCACAGCTTTGCTCATCGCAAAATGGCCGACGGCCGTCGGATGAACCCGAACTCCAATGTGGCCGCAAGCAAGACCCTGCCTCTTGGCAGTGTCGCGAAGGTCACCAACCTGGAAAACGGCAAGACCGCGACCGTGAATATCGAGGACCGCGGACCCTATGTGAAAGGCCGCGTGGTTGATGTGGCGCCAAAGGTTGCCGAGGACCTCGACCTCGGGAAAAAGGGCGTCGCTCCGGTCGTGGTCAAGCCCATCACCCTGCCGCAAGCGGACGGCGGCGTGAGGCTCGGCGCCGGGGCGGCTGGGGCAAGTCCCGTGGAAGTCAGCGAAGCGGTGCAGATGACGAAGCAACTCACCGCGCCAAAGACCGCGGGGACGGCCGAGAAGTAGCCAGTGTCCAGTCGCGCGACGCCTGACTCGCGAAGCGATCACGATTTCCGCGTGAATCGGCCACGCGATATAGACTTATAGCACGCGTCCCGCGACCGCGCTCAGCTTGGCCGCCAGCGCCTTGTCGCGCCGGTCGGCGC
>DASYBP010000526.1:0-8274 GCA_036500715.1 Rhodopila sp. | reverse complement strand
GCGCCAGGAGAGCGTGCGCGGGAGGACCGTGTTGCTGATCGATGACGTGATGACATCCGGGGCCACGGCAAATGCCTGTTCGGCGGCGCTGCTCGAGGCAGGTGCCGGGGCGGTTGACGTTCTGTTGGCGGCTCGGGTTCCAGATCCGCGAATGAATCCGTAGTGGCCGGTTCTGTTCCCGTTCGAAACAACACATTCGAACTGGTATGGTCATTATTGCGGCATACTGAACGAATCAGCGTGTGGTGGAGACGTCGACTGCCACCGTTCCCGTCATCTCGAACGTTAGCCTCCCTCGCCGCGCTGGTGCGCAGCAGTAGAAGGAGAATTCTATGTTGAACAAGATTTCGAACAAGGTAGTGAACTTGCGCGTCGGCCGGCTCCTTGTTCAGGTTTTCCAACGGCGCACGACCGCCAATCGGTGATCGGCGTAGTCGAGATACCGGTGCGTTCGGTTGCGATCCAGGCGGAGAACATCTTTAACTCTGCATCCATTGCGTCCGCCCAAACGCGTGACGCTGCGACCTATGCGGACCCTTAGTCTGGCGTCTGGTCCGGTGCCGGGTCAATTTCCGCTGGGCGTGCGCTGGATGATATTGCCGGAACCGGTGACCAGATTGAGCGCACCACCCGATCTGCCGCCGGGCGTGGTCGCGACTTGCTGCTGGCCGATTGGTCCCGGCCCGTTCGCGGATTGCTGCTGGACCAGGTTGTCGTTGCCTACGGTGACGGCGAGCGGCCCGTTGTTGTTAATGATGGTCGGACCGTGGCCTTGCCCGTGATGGTGGCGACGCCAGTAGCCGCCATCATTCTGCACCGGCTGGAGGCTGGCGGCCAATGGCGAGCCGAAGGAGAAGCCGGACAGGAAGCCGGGGTCACCCCGCAATGCGGTGATAGCATTCTGATCTGCGGTCTGATGGTCGGCCGCCGTCATGCCGTTCTGCACATCGTGCGCGGTCAAGAACGTCCTGGTGGAAGGCAGCGGCCGAGCGATGTTGATGACGCCGCCAGCGACGTTCGATTTCAGCGGCACACCCCCGGCATCCTGTGCCATCGCCGGGACGTGCAAAGCTATCAGTGCAAGGACGGGAGCAAATACCAATTTGATCATGACGTATCCCTTTTTCGAGTTAGTAAAAATCTAGTCGCGGTCGAGCGACAACCAATCGGTGTGGATGTGCAGTCTTGCCCCGTCTCGCTCCAACAGAAGCGTGCGGCCGTGCGGGCCGCTCTGTTCAAGACGTTGATGCAATGCCGGATCGTTCATGTCCTGGCCGTCGGTCTGGACATCGTCGTGAGACGATTTGCCGCTGCCGAAGGACTGCACGACATCGCCATGGCCACTGACGCAGACCTTCTTTCCGTTGACCGTCTGGCAGCTTACGCCGCTCGAACCGGCGCAGTTGAGATTACCGTTGACCGACTGGCAGCGCAGTGTATCGGCGGATGCCGATACGCCGGACCAGAGGATCGACAGCAGAGCGAACATCGTTGCGCGACGCGACATCGAAACCTCCTATCGGCCGGTCTGGTTGACGAGAAGCTGGTTGGCGGTGGACTGTGAGCCGAACCCGATATTGGCCCCTCGTGTGAAGGTGGTCGTTGCCAGAACGCCGCGTGGACCTTGCGCAATGATGGCCTGGTTAGCGGAGGAACCGCGACCCAGCCCCAGGTTGGCGCCGGCAACCACCTGCGTGCTGACCAGCGGGCGACAGCTCGACGGTCCGGAGCCACCCAGGGTAGCCAGTTGCTGCGAGCCAGATGATCCGGTTCCGAATGCTTTGTTGACGCCCACCGTCACGCTGGTCGCCGATAGCGGACAGCCGCGGCTGGTATTGGAATCGATCTGGTTGAGTTCGGCCAGCGAATTGCGCAGGGGCACGCCACCTCTTTCTTGTGCCGCGGCAGGCAGTGCGGCGGCCAGGGCGAGAACAGTCAGGGACGCTCGTAGCATGGGTCTCACTCCTAAAATACTCGGTTTGCGGTGAGAGCCGGCCCCGCGCTGCCGCGGGGCCAGGTCTTGGTTGGAGTCCGGAGATCACCGCCAGTGTTTTACTGGGCGCCCGTGAACACCTGCTGCGAAGCCGAGGAGCCGAAGCCAATGGCAGCGTTCTTATTCAACCCGCCGGCCGTCACGTTCAGGCCATGCCGGCCCGCCGTGCCACCGATGGTGGCAACCTGCTGATCAGCAGAGGAGAACGCGCCGGCGGCGAGGTTGGTGTTGAGGCCACCGTTGGTGACCGATTTACCGTGGCCAAAGGCGGTTCCGCCCAGGGTCAGGGTGGATTGTGTCGCGCTGCTGCCAAAGCCCTTGGCCAGGTTGGTGTTGTTACCGCCGTTGGTGATGACCCGGCCGCGTCCGAACGCCGAACCGCCGATCGTAGTGGTGTCCTGTCCGGCGAAGCTGAGCGCGCCGGAGGCGATGTTGCGGTTGTTGCCGCCGTTGGTGATCGCCACACCGTGCCCGCCGGCGATGCCACCGAGCGTGGTCGCGGATTGGTCGGCCGCGCTGAAGGCACCCTTCGCGACATTCACGTTGCCGCCGCCGTGGGTGATGACGATGCCGCCGGTCGTCTGAGCGCTGGCGGGAGAAATCGAGGTCGCAGCAATCGCGGCGAGAACAGCAAAGCCGGAGAGAAGAGCTAAGCGCATTGGTGTGGTTCCCTTCGATGTTTGTCCGGAGCTTCCTGCTGCCGGGTGTCGGTGATCGACGAGCGGAAACCTACGGGTCGCGGACCGCCGCCGCTGTGGAGCATTCCACAGCCGCGAATTTTCCAACGGCGAAGCGGTAAACGAAACGTGAGGCAGCGAACCAGGTCGGCGACCCGTTTTGTCGCTGGCCAAACATGGTGAACCGCCTGGCATGGCGATCCTTTTGGGCGATCCTGTGATTGGGCAGATGGGCCAATCGCAGGTGGTGGGTGGCAGCGCGGCTATGAGGGACTGCGTTACCGTCTATCCGCTGCCCCCGGGCACCATTACAACCGGAGGTATATCAATAAATCCAACTATACACGCGAGATACTCACGGTAGCGGCATTCCCATTTATTTGTTGTCTACCCATCACTATTCTGCGGTTAGCTTCTGTTCTGCTGCGATCCCGCGCACCATCCGCGTAACGTGAGGAAACCCATGAGTGACCCGGCCCCGATCGCTCCCGTCCCGTTGGAGGGACTGCCTTTTGACATGCAGGATCTCCAGGCCGCTCTGGTCTGGGTCGCAAATCGCGCTGGCGTGCGCCTGACCGTGGCGACCGATCATCGTCACGTGCCAGAGGCCCTCGAAATCACGCCGCGTGGTGCGACGTCCACACGCTGGTGCATTTGGCGGGACTATGAGGGGAACATGCACCTCGACGACTGGAAGCGGTCCGAATTCGATCTGCCCTATCACACGCTGGCGGCCGC
Organism: Rhodopila sp.; assembly: GCA_036500715.1. GTDB lineage: Bacteria > Pseudomonadota > Alphaproteobacteria > Acetobacterales > Acetobacteraceae > Rhodopila. The sequence continues at coordinate 4,866 of DASYBP010000526.1, read as the reverse complement.
GTTGGCCTTTATCGACCTGAGCCTATAGGACGTACCTCCGCCCATAACGTCAGGAGGGCCTGTCAAAACCGCCTGCGCAGCGGGCCGCGGGTAAGACCAAAACGATCGCGCTCGCCAAGCGCGCACACGGCGCCGATGATGTAGCTGCCGCAGTACCCGCCGAATGCGGATGGCGGCGCCGAACAGCGGCGGGGCCGCCATGCCGCCCGCGAAGCAAATCGCGGTCCGGAGGCCGGTCGCCTCGGTCCGGCGGGACCCGCCCAGTGCGGCGTACTCGATGCGTAGCCGACCCCGGTGTATCCGCCTGACGTTCATCCGGCGAGCAGGGCGTTTGCCGTGACGGCCGAGGCCGACCAGGCGGCATCGTAGAGGCCGGTGAGGAAGGAGGACGCCGCCGCCATCCCGAGGCCGCGGACCGCCAGGGTTTGTCCCGGGATCAGAAACCGGCCGGCGATCCAGCCCCAGATCACGCGGCTGAGGGATCCTCGATCTGATACGCCGCGAGGCGGCGCAGGGGTCATACAAGCGGTTCTGACACTGGCTCCTGATTTCTGCGCGTTTGGAACCGTGGGAGCTGGCGAAGCAGACCCATGTCGCAGCCTTCAGTTGAAGGCAATACCGCCGGACAGCGCGACAGTCTGGCCCGTCAGGTATTCATTCTGGATCAGCATCATCACTACGTGGGCGACTTCCTCGGCGGTACCAAAACGACCGAGCGGAATCCGGGCGGCAGATGAGGCGAGGCCGGATTTGACCATGTCGGTTTCAATCAGCGACGGGGCGACGGCGTTGACGGTAATGCCGTGTTTGACGAGGCGGGCGGCGTAACCGCGGGTCAGGCCTTCCATACCGGCTTTCGAGGCGTTGTAGTGAACGCCGACGCCGCCGGCGCCGCGGGCTGCACCCGAGGAGATGTTGACGACGCGGCCCCAGCGCTGGGCGCGCATGTGGGGCAGGACGGCCTGGGTGCAGAGGAAAACGGATTTCAGATTGGTCGCGATGGTATTGTCGAAGTCGGCCTCGGTGAGATCATCGAGGCCGCGGATCAGCGCGATGCCGGCGTTGTTCACAAGGATATCGATCGGGCCGAGTTTTTCCTGTGTCGTCTGGACCATGGCGGTGACGGAGTTGCTGCTGGAAACGTCAGCGGCAATGGTGATGGTTTTAGTTGTGATGCGGGCGGCGACTGATGCAGCCTCGGCGGCGCGTTCACGGTAGTTGATCGCGACACTGGCTCCAGCTTCACCAAGGGCGATGGCGATGGCGGCGCCGATGCCGCGAGAGGCGCCAGTGACGAGGGCGGTGCGGCTGGTCAGAGGAAGGGGCATGCGGGAAGACCTTGTTGTTTCCGGCTTGCGGACTGTTAATCACTCACCACGCGCCGCTACTTCGGCTTTTGCGACGGACCGTAGGTCTTGAACCGTTCTTTCGCGTCCAGCATCTCTTGCGCCGTGAGCAGTCGCGGTGTTCCCGCGGACAGTGCCAGCAAGTATTGCCGGCACAGTGTTTCCAGCAACATCGCCCGCGATAGGACCTGAGCCGCGGTGGGCGCGCACACGATCATCCCGTGGTTCGCGAGCAGGCAGGCCGAACGGCCGGTTATCGCTTTGGCCGCGGCATCGGCCAGGGCGCGGGTGCCAAACGTCAGGTAGGGCGCGCAGCGGACGTCCGGGCCGCCGAATTGAACGACCATGTAGTGGAAGGCTGGCAGTCCCGACCCAAGACAGGCCAGGGCGGTGCAGGCGTCGGCATGGGTGTGGACGATGAAGGCCGCGTCGGGGCAGACGCGGTAGACGGCGGCGTGCATGGCCCACTCGCTGGAGGGGGTGCTGCCATCCGGCGCGACACCGTCCAGCGACATGTGCACCAGATCTGGTTCGGCGGTCGGGTCGGCGCCGGATGGAGTAATCAGCATCCCCCCATTCGGCGCCCCATCCGGCGTCCGATCCGGTATGCGGCCGCTGACGTTGCCGGAACTGCCGACGATCAGGCCGCGGTTGCCGGCCTCGCGGTACAGCCAGGCGACCTGATCGCGCATCAGATCAGGAAGACGCCTTTGCCGTCGGACTGCTTGTCGAACAGCTTGTAGGCCTCATCCGCCTGATCGAGCGTCCAGCGATGGGTGAACAGGCGGTCGACGTCGACTTTGCGTTCGACGCAGAAATCCGCGCACTCGGCCTGGATGATGTTGGAGAAGGTCCAGGACGCCACCAGCGTCATCTGGCGACGCAGCAGATGCGGACTGACGTCGATATGGACGTCGCCGCCTTCACCCACGAAGCACATCGTGCCCCAGACTTTCGTCGAACGGATGGCATTCAACCGGGCCTCGGGATTGGATGACGTGTCCAAAGTCAGGTCGGCGTAACGGCCGCCGGTCAGGTCCTTGATCGCGGCCACCGGATCGTTGTAGCCCGGATCGACCACCTCATCGGCGCCGAACTCCATGGCGCGCCGCAGGCGCTGCGGGCTGATGTCGAGCGCGATCACGCGGGCGCCCATCGCCTTGGCGAACTGGGTGCCGGCGAGACCGACCGGCCCCTGGCCGAAGATCGCTATCGTGTCGCGGCCGGAGATGTTCATCCGGCGCAGCGCGCCGTAGGCGGTGCCGGACCCGCAGGCGATGGCGGCGCCGGCGGAAAAGGTCAGCTCATCGCGCAGGGGAACCAGCGTGTTGGCGGGCACCTTCAGATATTTCGCATGGCCGCCGTGTTCGTTGTTGCCGTACACCTTCACCGGCACCTGCTGGCACAATTGCTGCCAGCCGGACTTGCAGTGGCCACACTGGGTGCAGCCCTGATAGTGGTGGACCATGACGCGCTGACCGGTCCTGGCCTCGGCCGGCAGCACGTCTGGGCCGACCGCGGCGACGACGCCGCAGGGTTCGTGGCCGCCGATGGTCGGGTTAGGATTGGCCGGCAGGCCGGTGCCGGCTCGGGCCTGGTTTTTCGGACGGCGGTACTGATGCAGGTCGGACCCACACATGCCGGAGGCCTTCATCTCGATCACGACCTCGCCCGGACCGGGTGCGGGATCGGGGAAGGTCATCAGTTCAAGCTCCCGATCGCCGGTGAATACGACGCCTTGCATGATTTCCTCCGTGTTGGTGCGGCTCTGCGCAGTCTATTATCGCTTCCGGGGAATGGCGATACGTCGCGCCGCGCACGAGGATTGCGCTGACCTGCGGCCGCCGGCGCGCCCGATCGTGCCGGCGGCATGCGGTTTGGCGCTTCCGGGCGCACGGATGCCGTGAACCAGGAAGGCGATCAGGTTGGCCGGGACATCGTCGAACGAAGTTGTTGTTGCCCGACCCCCCGCGGTGTCGCATCCTTCGATCATGCCCAACGGAACGGCCAGAGCGACCATCAGGCTGCCGCCCATCCAGTAGTAACGCCAGGCCGCCTCATGCGCGGTCAGATGTGGAACGGCAAGTCGCAATGACGCAACGAATGCCTCGCGGACGCGCGCGTAGTAACGCGCCAGCATTTGGTCCACCTCCGGTATCGCCAGAACACGGCCCAACGAGTACTGCACGACGATTGCGCGGGCGCTGGCACTTGTCGCGTCGGTAAGCTGCAGCGCCGGCATAGCGTACGCCGTCACAACCGCCTCGAGCGTCGGATGGCCCTTGGCGTCCGCGATGCAGGCGGCCAATCGAGTCAGGCGGTCCTCATTCAGTGGCACAATACGGCGAAGAAACATCTCTTCGAACAGCTTGTCCTTGGAGCCGAAATAGTAGTTGACGGCCGCCACGTTGGTGTTCGCGGCAGCGGCGATCGAACGCAGCGTCACCCCCGCGGGGCCGGCTGCCGCGAACAGAGTTTCGGCGATATCGAGGATGCGGGTCCGAGTGCGGTCGCCGGGCGAACCGGCCTTCTTCGTTTTCGCACTCTGATCCATCGGCGATCCTGGGTTGCGCAATGCCGCACCGCGACATGAGTATCACGCCCATTCCCGATCGGTCGAATGATTTAAACAAATGATCGGTTTCAGCGCTGCGCCGCCACGTCCGCGGCCGTCAGGTCTTCGGCGAAGGCATCGCCGAAATGCCTCCGGATCTAGGTACCACCGCGGCGATCTGCCCGTTCGTCAGCGTGGATCATTCGGGTGTGTCGCGGCAGCGAGCCTGCAAGCTTTGCAAGCCCGCTCACGCCTCACGTAGTCCGACTCAAAAGACTTTGATATCCGAGGCAGCGCCAGCGTCGGTGGCGGGGTCAGCCAGGGTGTTTGTCGGTGCGGGTCGATGCTGGAGCCATCTTGGATACGGACCCTGTCTCCAGATGCGGCTGGGCGGCCCGGTTCTGATCGGACGTCAGCTTCGACGACTGCTTGCTGTCCGTGTCGAAGGCGTGAGCCCCATATATGGTTGGCGCGAAGCCAACTGGCTGGGCTAAGGCCAAGGTTGCGCTCAGAAGCGTTGAAGCGGTGGCAGCCGCGAACAGTAATTTTTGCAAAGCACATCTCCTTTATGGCGCGCTTCTGCACCAAAATCGGTGTCATCTTGCGGCCTGGGTGGCGAATTTTGTCAGTCAGCTATGGGCTGCGGGCCCGACTGTGCTGACTAACGAAGAATAAGGCCAAGTGCACGGCGATAGCTGTGCAATATTTCACACCATCTGACTGGCGGCGGCTCGGTGCTGACGTGTCTGGGGTCTGACGGGGAGGCTCGGCTTTGGGCTTTGACCGCGAATGCGCTAGACTTCCTGCACCAGTCAGCGATCGAGGGGGCGTTCAAATGTCACTTCCGAAGTATAAGGTGTTGATAGGCGGCGAATGGCGCGACTCGGTTTCAGGCGAGCACTTCGAAACGTACGACCCGTATACCGGCAAACCCTGGGCCTTGATCCCCCGCTGCGCCGAGGCCGA
>DASYBP010000525.1:0-19789 GCA_036500715.1 Rhodopila sp. | reverse complement strand
AGGTCGACTACCTTCCAGGCCTGAGCTCGGACGAGAAAAAGGCTCGCCTCGCCCGCATCAGCTATCGCGAGTACCTGGTCGATGTGATCAAGGCCGATCCCGGCGTGGTGCCATTCTTCCAGGCGATGACCCATGGCGAATGGGGCGTCGGCATCGACGCGATCGGCGCACTCGAGGTCTGGCCCTTCGGGTTCCCCGGCTTCCAGGGCCTTGGCCTAAAGCCGGGGCCGGCACCGCATATGGGCTTCACCGCGGCGGGCTATGCCGCTGGCGGGTCGGATACCTTCCATTTCCCCGATGGCAACGCCTCGATTGCGCGGCTCTTGGTGCGCAACCTCATCCCCGCCGCCCTGCCCGGTCATACCGCCGAGGACGCGGTGACCGCGCGAGCCGACTATGCTCAGTTGGACCGACCCGGCGCGTCCACCCGCATCCGCTTGAGCAGCATCGTGTTGCGCGCCGCCAATCTGGGCCCGGCCGCGGCGCCGGACGGCGTAGCGGTGACCTATATACGGGGCGGCGAACTGACGACCGTGCGCGGAGCGGGCTGCGTGCTCGCCTGCTGGAATACAATGATCCCTTATCTTTGCCCCGACCTACCGGATCGGCAGAAGGCGGCGCTGCGCTACCTGGTCAAGACACCGCTGGTCTATACCAGCGTGGCGCTGAAAAACTGGCATGCGTTCAGCAACCTTGGCATCGCCGACGTCTATTCGCCAGGCTGCTATCACAGCTCGTTCCGGCTGAATCCGACAGTCGACATCGGTCGCTACCACAGTCCGCGATCGCCCGACATGCCGATCCTCGTCCACATGACCCGCACACCCTGCCAGCCCGGGCTGGACGGCCGCGCCCAAAATCGAGCCGGCCGCGCCGACCTGCTCGCCACCAGCTTCGAGACCTTCGAGCGCAACATCCGTAACCAGCTAGACCGCACACTTCGACCTGGCGGCTTCAACCCAGCCCAGGATATCACCGCGATCACGGTAAACCGTTGGCCGCATGGCTACGCGTACGAATACAATCCCCTTTTCGACCCTGACTGGGACGAGCACGATCAGCCCCACGTCGTTGGCCGCCAACCTTTCGGCCGGATCACCATCGCCAACTCCGATTCTGGCGCCGGCGCGTACACCGATTCGGCGATCGACCAGGCACATCGGGCGGTGGGCGAGGTGTTGGCGATCGAGGCGTAGACATGGTGGCGGGCTGGAGTCGCGTAGTGTCCGATCGCGGTGAAGCGTGACCCGCGAAGCGATCACGATTGCCGCGTGAATCGGCCACTTCAAACCAAGTGCGACGTATCGCGGTTCTCTGATGCGCAATACTAGGCGGAGCTTCAGTGGCACGCAATCCAGACCGATAACGTTTGGAACAGTCGCAGAAGGAGGGTCAGGCTGACGGCCAGCAGCAATACTTGCGCTAGGTCTCGAGCGGCGCCATGCTCAAGGCAGCAGAACTGTCAGGATGGTCTGCCAACGTACGAGCAAATCGACTTTCCGCAGGAGATCGTAAGATGATCCGTCTGTTAGCTGCCGCCGTGCTCCTCACCGTTGCCACCGCGCCTGCTTTCGCCTGTGACTTGGAGAAGTCGGTTTCGACCGACACGCAAAAGCGCACTATCGCGTCGCAGCCGGCTGATGACCACTCCACTCCTCCGCCGCGTACGACAGCGGACCGCAAGCCGTCCTAACGCAGGGCTGTGGTCCACTCTCGCGCGACGCGGCAGCCATGCTTTGACGGCGCAGCGCTATCATCTCATCGCCAACAACGTCGCCAATTCGCTGCACGGCGGCCCGATTAGTCTCAAACAGTCCTGAGCCAGTATAGTCGCCTCCGCGAACACCACCCGGACAGGCAAACAACCCGCACCCGTGCGGGTTAGGAATCCGTACAACCAAGCGGCGAGCCGGGCTTTTCATGACAGTATTCGCGCCGGTCGTTCTCCGATTTATTCTCACCGGAAAGCAAATCCTGACGGCCATGTGTCGGCACATGGCGCAGGCCAAACCGGTAGGTCTGTCAGAAAATCTAGAAAATCGCTGAAATCTTCCGTGCGACACCAATCGCCCGCTGGCGTCGCCGGCGGTGGGCCGCTAAAGACCTCTTAGCGTAAGCCCTCGATGAACGCGAGGCCCAGGCGAGAACTGCTCAGGCCATTGCAAATAAAAACTAAAGGGAGACCACGTCATGTCAACGGCGCTCGTTGGAACAAGTCCCGTCCCGTGGTGGAAAGAACCGACCAAGGACCAATGGCTCGCCTGGGTCGCCGCCTGGCTCGGTTGGACCCTCGATGCCTTCGACTTCACTATCTTCCTGCTGCTGATGGTCCCGATCGCCAAGGACTTCGGTGTGCCGCTGACCGGGGTCGCCATAGTCTTCACCCTGACCTTGTGGATGCGGCTGGTTGGCGCCACCGCCTCGGGCTGGCTCGCTGATCGGATCGGCCGCAAGAAGCCGCTGATGATCTCCATCGCGTGGTTCTCGGTGTGCAACCTGCTCGCCGGGCTTGCTCCGACCTTCATGTTGTTGCTGCTGTTCCGCGCCGCGCTGGGCATCGGGATGGGCGCGGAATGGCCGGCTGGCGCAGCGCTGGCCATGGAGACCTGGCCGCAACGCTCGCGCGGTTTCATGGGCTCGGTGCTGCAGGGCTCCTGGGGCCTCGGCGCGTTGCTATCGAGCGCCGCGTACGGCCTGCTGTACGATTCGATCGGTTGGCGCGGCCTGTTGTTGATCGGCGTGCTGCCCGCGCTGCTGATCGTCTACATCCGCAAATACGTCAAAGAGCCGGAGGTGTGGATCGAGAACCGGCGCAAGCAGCGCGCGCAGAACCGCGAGTTCCGCGTGCCGCTCTTGAGCATCTTCAGGCGGGGGGTACTCGCCAATACGCTTACCGCGTGTTGGTTGATGGCCAGTGCGTTTGTCGTCGGCTACTCGGTCGGCGGAATGTTCCCGTCATATCTGCAGAAGGACCTGGGCCTTCCCACCGGCATGGTTGCCCTCCCGATCATGCTGCAGAGCCTGATGTTCTTTCTCTCGGCGGTCCTCTGGGGCTGGTTCGCCGACCGCTTTGGTCGGCGGCGGACGCTCATCTTCACCGCCCTGATGACGATCCCGGTCGCGCCGCTCTATCTGCTGACCACCAACTACACGATGATCGTGATGTTCTTCACCTTGCAGGGTTGGTTCGGCGGCGGCGGCATGCACACGCAATGGCCGCATTACCTGTCCGAGCGCTTCCCGACCGAGGTGCGGGCGACGGCCACCGGCTTCTGTTACCACCAGGGGGCGATCTTTGGCGGCCTGGTGGGACCGGTGTTGTCGTACTTCGCCACCAGTTGGCACATGGGATTCGCCACGCCGATGATGATCGGCACCACTGTCGCCGCCGGTTCGGTGTTCATCGCGATGCTATTCAGCCCCGAGACCAAGGGAACGGCACTGGTCTCCGACATTCAGCTCGCCTGACCTGGTCCGGCGCGGCCGGTTCTCCGGCGAATCGGCGTCCGATCGCGGCTCGGACGTCGGCGGCAGCAGCGATGGATACGATCGCCGCCAATGCTATCGCCGACACCATCGACTTCGTTCGATCCAAATCGCGACCGCGGGCCGACAGAGAGCTGGACCGCGCGAGCGAAGATCCCCACGTGATCGCCGATATCGGCCGGCTGACGTTTCGCCTGCATGCGGCGCAGGCGCTGACCGAACGCGCCGGGCGCGCGATCGATGCAGCCGTGGCCGATCCGAACGAGGCGACCGTCACGGCCGCCCAGATCGCCACGGCGGAAGCCAAGATCGCGACGACGGAAATCGCTATCGATGCGAGCAACAGCTGTTCGAACTTGCTGGCACGGCGCCACGCTGGCGGAGCACAATCTTGACCGCCACTGGCGTAACGCGCACGCACACGCTGCATGATCCGGTGCGCTGGAAGATCCACGCGGTGGGCGACTGTTATCTCAACGGCATCCACCCGCCGCGCCATGCATGGAGCTGACGAAAATCGAGGTTGGATCAGTTGTATGACGATATTGACCAGGCATCGGGCCTGGCCCAAACCCACAGATGCCCCGATGATTGGTTCGGCCAAAGAGGTCGCCGATGAATTGAATGCCTGCGTTGCGGAAACCGGCTCGGTTGCCGGCGACCCATCCTGCAGCACATGGACGCTCGATTACACGCACCCGAGAGACGGCAGCACAGGAGGTCACTACCATGGCTACATGGAAACCTGATCCAACCTTCTACCCTTCGCCGCGCATGGCGATGAAAGCCCCCGCGGAGACGCTTGCGTACGTTGCAAGCTTCGACCCGAAGCGTGAGGTTTCCGACGCTCTTGCGGTCGTCGATGTTGATCCTGACTCGCCGACCTATTCGCAGATCGTGGGGTCGGTCGCGATGCCGAACACCGGCGATGAACTGCATCACTTCGGATGGAATGCATGTAGTTCCTGCCTCTGTCCGAACGCGCCGCATCCGCATTCCGAGCGACGTTATCTCGTTGTGCCGGGTCTGCGCTCGTCGCGGATCCACATTCTCGATACCAAGCCCAACCCGCGTCAGCCAAATATCATCCGGGTGCTGGAGCCGGAGGAGGTAGCCGAACGGTCTGGCTATACTCGGCCCCATACGGTTCACTGCGGACCGGAGGGCATTTACGTGGCAGCCCTGGGCAACGCCAAGGGCGAGGCGCCCGGCGGCATCTTTCTGATGGACCACGAAACCTTCGACATCCGCGGCCGCTGGGAAATCGACCGCGGACCGCAGCAACTTGCCTACGATGCGTGGTGGCACCTCGGCCACGATACCATGGTGACGAGCGAATGGGGCTTGCCGCCTACCTTCGAGAACGGTCTGGTCCCCGAAATTCTTCTCGGTGGGAAATATGGCCATCGGCTGCACTTCTGGAATCTGCACACACGCAAGCACCAGCAGGAAATCGACTTTGGCGCGGAGAACCAGTTGGTCTTCGAGCTGCGTCCGGCCCATGATCCGACGCAGGCCTACGGCTTCGTCAACTCGGTGATCAGCCTGAAGGACCTGTCGGCGTCCATTTGGACCTGGTATCGTGAGAACGGTGCGTGGGCGATCAGGAAGGTGATCGAGATCCCGGCCGAACCCGCGGATCCTGATCTGCTGCCGCCGATGCTCAAGAGCTTTGCGGCGGTCCCCCCGCTGGTTACCGACATCGATCTCTCCATGGATGATCGCTTCCTCTACGTCGCATGTTGGGGCACCGGGGATCTGCGGCAGTACGACGTTGCTGACCCGTTCGCGCCGAAGCTGACCGGCAAGGTGCGTATCGGCGGTATTGTCTCGCGCGAAGTCCATCCGAAGGCGACCAAGGATAAGCTCAATGGTGGGCCACAAATGGTCGAGATCAGTCGCGACGGACGGCGGGTTTACTTCACCAATTCACTTTATGGGGCGATTGATGACCAGTTCTATCCCGACGGGCTCAATGGCTGGATGGCGAAACTCGATGCCAGGCCCGAGGGCGGATTGGAATTTGACCCGAACTTCTTTGTCGAGTGGCCGAGCACGCATCGGCCGCATCAGGTGCGCCTGGAAGGCGGTGACTGCTCTTCGGATTCTTACTGCTACCCCTGACCGCCGCCGCTGGCGGTGCCTGTTGCCGGCAAGATGACTGTTGAGGCTGGGTGGCCCTGGCTTCTCTTGGTAGGTCTTGGTGCGTTCCACGGTCTGAACCCGGCAATGGGTTGGCTGTTCGCCGTGGCGCTGGGTATGCAACGGCGCAGCCGGCCGGTCGTGCTGATTTCACTGCTTCCCATAGCTTGCGGGCACGCGTTGTCGATTGGTTTTGTCGCTGCATCGGTAATGACGTTGGGAATCGTGATCGACCCTCGACCGCTGCGCGCCGCCGCGGGCGGGGTCCTTATCCTTTGGGTCGGTTATCAGGTGATTTATGGCCACCGCCATCGCGCGCGCGTAGGCATGACCACCGGCTTGGGAGGGCTCTTGCTTTGGTCCTTTCTGATGGCGACCGCGCACGGCGCCGGCATGATGCTTGTGCCGGCGCTGATCCCGATATGTGATGGTGTACCAGCGCTTGGTGCGCGTGCTTCGTTTCTGACCCTTGAGGCCGTCGCCGTGCATACATCCGCGACATTGGTGGTTACAGCAATCGTTGCGTTGGTCGTTTACGAATGGCTCGGCGTCGGTTTCTTGCGCCAGAGCTGGATCAATTTCGATCGAATATGGTCAGGCGCGCTGGCGGTGACCGGCGTTGCACTGCTTGCCATTCCGTAGATTGTGGGTATCCGCCCGAGCGGAACCTACCTAGAACATGGATTGGCCGTCGGTGTCAGTTGGTCACGACCGTCTGCCGGGTCCCGATCGACACCGAGGGCACCGTCAGGGTAACTTTGCGGGGGCGGCATGGTGCGAGGGGGGACAAGATGAAATTCGGACTGCGGTATTGCAACACCGGCCGCTATGTGGACCCGGCTCGGGCTGTTGAACTGATACAGGCCGCTGAGGCCGCGGGTTTTGAGTCGGCCTGGACCGTCGAGCATACCGTAATCCCGCACGGCTATCAGTCTCAATATCCGTATTCGCCCTCGGGCAAACTGCCGGGTGGCGAGGGCGATTTCGATCTGCCAGATCCGCTCATCTGGATGGCGTACGTCGCGGCGGCCACGACCCGGATCAAACTCGCGACCGGCGTGATCATTCTCCCCCAGCACAATCCGGTCATTACCGCCAAACAGGTCGCCACGCTGGATCTTATGTCGGCCGGACGTGTCCTGCTGGGCGTTGGAGTGGGCTGGCTGAAGGAAGAGTTTGACGCCGTGGGCTCTCCATTTGAGGAACGCGGGGCACGTACCGACGAGTACATCCAGGTCATGCGCGAATTATGGCGTGCAGGCCGCCCGACCTTCGAAGGGAAGTTCTTTCGCTTCAAGGATGCGTATATGCGACCGAAGCCGGTGAACGGATCAGTGCCCATCATCATCGGCGGCCACTCCACCTACGCTGCGAAACGGGCGGGTCGCCTTGGCGACGGCTTCTTCCCGGCCCGCGGCGCCCCGGCGGAACTGATCAAGCTTGTGCGCGACACCGCTGTCGCGCATGGCCGCGAGCCGACTGCCATAGAGATAACAACCGGCCTACCGGAGAATTTGGACGAGCTGCCGAAGATGGCGGCTGCCGGCGTCGACCGGGTGCTGGTGCCGGTGGTCTTCACCAAGGAGTTCAAGAACGTTGTCCGTGATTCGGGCGACCTGAAGCAGTGGGCTGATCGCATCGAAAAGTATGGCGCTCTTTAAGTGGCGCATCCGGATTCGACTGCGCCGCGGGTCTTGCCGATGATGATGACAGGCTGTCTGTGACAGAAAACATTGGTCGGAGCGGCGGGATTCGAACCCACGACCCCCAGTCCCCCAGACTGATGCGCTACCAGACTGCGCTACGCTCCGACCGGCGAGGAGGGGTCGTTTAACAGCCCGGACGCCTGACCGCAATGCGCCTGGTCGGGCCGAAGCTGGCGTTTCGCCGCGATCAGCCCAAGATGCAGGTGCATGATCGCTTTCGCCGCCCTGCTGGAACGCCTGGTGTTCACGCCCGGTCGCAATGCCAAGATCGCTTTGCTGCGGCGGTATTTCGCGACCCAGCCGGATCCGGACCGCGGGTTCGGCCTGGCCGCGATCACCGGCGAATTATCCTTCACCGCCGCGAAACCCGGCCTGATCCGCGAATTGGCGGCCACCCGCACCGATCCCGTGCTGTTCGCGTGGTCTTATGACTATGTCGGTGATCTGGCGGAAACCGTGGCGCTGATGTGGCCTGCTCAAGCGGTTGCCTCCGATCCGCCAACCCTATCTGAGGTGGTGGAGACGCTAGAGACCACGCCGAAGGTGGCGTTGCCGGGGCTGGTGGCGGAGTGGCTCGACTGCTCCGACGCGTCAACACGCCTGGCGCTGCTGAAGCTGATTACTGGCGGCCTGCGGGTCGGCGCGTCGGGCCGGCTGGCGAAGATCGCCCTGGCCGAAATCGGCGGCGTTACGGCCGACGACGTGGAGGAAGTCTGGCACGGGCTGGCGCCGCCGTATTGGTCGCTGTTCGCCTGGTTGGAAGGCAGGGGGCCGAAGCCTGATCCGGCCGATGCGCCGGTGTTCCGGCCACCGATGCTGGCGCATCCGCTGGAGACAGCGGACCTTGCCGCGCTGAAACCTGAGGACTGGCGGGCCGAGTGGAAATGGGACGGGATCAGGGTGCAGCTGGTCGCCACCGCGGGCGGTCGGCGGCTTTATTCGCGTGGGGCCGATGACATCTCCGGTGCGTTTCCGGAAATCCTCGCGGCCATGCAGTTCGACGCCGTGCTGGACGGCGAACTGCTGGTGCAGCGCGACGGCGTGGTGGCTCCGTTTGCCGACTTGCAGCAGCGACTGAACCGCAAGGTGGTGACGCCAAAGATCATGGAGCGGTTTCCGGTCGGCGTGCGGCTGTATGACCTGCTGTTCGACCGCACTGAGGATCTGCGGGGGCTGCCATTCGACCAGCGACGCGCCCGCCTGGAAAGCTGGATCGTTCGGGTGGCGCCGCAGCGGATGGACCTGTCGCCGCTGATCCGGTTTTCGTCGCTGCAGGAGCTGATGGCGCTGCGCGACGGTGCCCGTGCCGCCTCGATCGAGGGGCTGATGCTGAAGCGTGGCGACAGCCCGTATCTGCCGGGCCGGGTGAAAGGTCAGTGGTGGAAGTGGAAGCGCGATCCACTGACTGTCGATGCGGTGCTGATGTATGCGCAGCGCGGCCACGGCAAACGCAGCAGTTTCTATTCCGACTACACGTTCGGGCTGTGGCGCGGCGAGGAACTGGTTCCGGTGGGAAAGGCCTATTTCGGCTTTACCGACCAGGAGCTCGGATTTCTGGACCGATGGATTCGCAATCATACCATCGCCCGCTTTGGACCCGTTCGGGAGGTGGAGAAGTCGCTGGTCTTGGAGGTGGCGTTCGATGCCGCCCAGTTGTCGAGCCGCCACAAATCCGGGGTTGCCATGCGGTTTCCGCGCCTGGCCCGCATCCGCACCGACAAGCCGGCCGCCGAGGCGGATCGGCTGGAAACACTGATGGCCCTGGTCGAGGACCGTGACGCCGCCGATTGACCGCCGCGCGCGTGCATGCTGGCTTTGGGAAAAGTGACGGGGGGAGCGATGCCGCTGACAACCAATACCACCAAGCGACGCTTGGCTGCGGGGAAGATGGTCCTGGGGTTCGGCGTGCATCATCTGCGCACCGTGGCCGCACCGGTCCTGGCGGCCGCGACCGGCCATGACTGGATGTTCATCGATACCGAACACGGCGCCTTCAACGTCCAGGAAACGACGCAGCTATGCATCGCCGCGCTGCCGACCGGCGTTACCCCGATTGTGCGGGTCTGCGCCGGGGCGCTCGACGAGGCGACCAGGGCGCTGGACAACGGTGCGCTGGGCATCGTCGTGCCGCATGTCGACACCGAGGCGGAGGCAAGGCGCATTGCAGCGGCGTTTCACTACCCGCCGACGGGTACGCGAAGCTGGGGCGGGCCGCCGGCAATCTATGGCTATCAGCCGCCGTCGACGGAAGAGGCCCAGGCGGCGATCAATGGCGAAATTCTGACCATTGTGATGCTGGAAAGCCCGGAGGCCATCCGCAACGCGGATGCCATCGCGGCGGTGCCGGGCGTGGACGTGCTGTTCATCGGCACGTCCGATCTGACGGCGGAGCTTGGGATCTCGGGGCAGATGGGGCACGCGAAGGTGATCGCGGCCTACCAGGCCGTTGGCGACGCCTGCCGAAGGTTCGGCAAGACCCTTGGCATGGGCGGCGTGTACGACGAGGAGAACGCCACGCGCTACGTCGCGATGGGCGCCCACTTTCTGCTGACCGGGTCGGACCATAGCTACATCGTGGCTGGCGCGGCGCAGCGTGCCGGGTTTTTCAGCCGGTTGCCCAAGGTGCCTGTCTGAACGAAGATTAATGCAACTGAGCCGTGGCGTTTTGCGTTGGGCCCGCCATGGCAACCTTGCAATCCCTCATCGACGGCTTTAAGGCCGCCACCAACCCCGTCACACCGGACACGGTTCCCGTCACGCCCCCGGCGCTGGGAACCAGTTCGCCGTTACAATTTGTCAGCCTGGACGACGTGACCGTCCCCGCGGGCGGGTTCAGCGCGATGTACTCTTTTGGCGACAGCCTGTCGGACGCAGGCAACGTCTCGATCGGAACGTTGGGCAACGTACCGGTCGGCGGTGTGTACAGCGGCGGACGGTTCACCAATGGGCCGGTCTGGGTTCAGGACCTGGCGCCAACGCTTGGGCTTCCGCCGCCTGCGCCGAGCCTGGCTGGCGGGACGGACTATGCTTATGGCGGGGCGGAAACCGGGCCGACCGCGGCTCATGCGGCCAATCCGACGGATCTGCCATCCCAGGTGGGACAGTTCGTCGCGTCAGTGCCCAAGCCTTCCCCAACCGCGCTGTATACGGTCTGGGCGGGATCTAACGACGTCCTGGACATCGCCAATTCCGCGGAGACCCCGACGCAGCAGGATGCTACCGTCCAGCAAGCGGTCAACAACGAGGTCGGGTCGATCGACGGACTTATTGCTCACGGTGCGAAAGATTTTGTGGTGATGAGCGTCCCGGATCTGGGGGTGACGCCGTATGAGAGGGCACGCCCGGCGAGCGATGCCGCGTCCAGCAGCCTGGCGCAGACCTACAATAGCGATTTGGGCGCCGCCCTGCAGCAGATCATGGCGTCGGGAGCGGCGTCGATCGATTATATCAATACCTATGCCCTGCTGGACATGGCGGTTGCCAATCCGGCGGCGTATGGTTTCACCAATGTCACGCAGCCGGTCTGGGACGGCAACCTGACCAGCAGCAGCAGTGGGACTTTGGCCGCCACCGGTTCGGCGCAGAACGGGTATCTGTTCTTCGACGATCTGCATCCTACCGCCGCCGGGCACGAGTTGCTGGCGACAGCGGTGCACGCGTCGCTGACCGGGACGGCATAGCCTAGTTGCGAGGGATGTTTCCGCTGCGTACTGGTATGCCGGTTTGTTCATAGCAGACGCGGGCTAGTTCAGCGACGCCGTCGCGTATTGTTTGTTTACCTGGCATCGCGAAACACAGACGTAGACAGTTGCTCGAATTGTCGGCGCTGACTGCCCAGTCGGGGCCGGGATTGAAGGCAATCCCGGCGTTCGCTGCTGGTTTGACCAGCTTGCGCACGTCGACTTCGGGCGGAAGTTTGATCCAGAGGAAGATGCCGCCCTTGGGCTGCCAACACTCGGCTACCGACCCGAATTCCTGAGCGACGGCCTCGGTCATGGTGTCGAGCTTTTCACGCAGGACGCCGTTCAGATGGGTCACGTGGCGGTCGAAGTGATCGGAGAAATATTCGGCGACGATCATCTGGTCCAGCGCGCCGGTACCGCTGTCCCCCTTCAGTGGCAGCAACCGGCTCATGATCGCCCATTCGGCGATGAGATAGCCAAGCCGCAGTGCCGGTGCGAGTGATTTGGAAAATGAGCCGATGTGGATGACGCAACCGGGGTCGAGCGCATAGAGCGCAGGCGGTGCGGTGAAACCGTCCCAGATCAGATCAGCATAGCACTCATCTTCGAAGATCGCGACGTTGTATTGCCGAGCCAGGGCGATCAGGGCGTGGCGGCGGTCGAGAGGGAGGATGGTGCCGGTGGGATTTTGGATCGTCGGGATGGTATAGATGAATTTTGGCAACGTCCCTTGTGACTTCAGTGTCGCAAGCTGGTTGGCCAGTGCGTCGATGACGATCCCGTCGGCGTCCAGCTTCATGCCGACCAGGTTCGCGCCTAGTTTGCGAAACCGGTTTAGCGCGCCCTGGTAACAATATTCCTCGGTCAGTACGGTGTCGCCTGGGTTGGTCAGAAGTTTGCTGATCATATCGATCCCTTGGCCGGACCCGGTGGTGATCAGGATGTCGTCGATCGGGACCTTGATGCCCCGCTGGTGTTCGCATTTATGCGCAACGAACTGGCGTAACGCCGGATAGCCCTGAGGCCCGAGGCCGAGGTTGTAGATGGCAAGTTTTGGACCCTCGCGCCGCAGCACCCGCGAGGCGGCCTCGATCAGGCCCTGGATCGGAATCTGTTCTGGGTCGTTATTTCCGCCGATGAAGTAATATTTCGGGAATGGCGTCCAACGGGCGGCCGGGGCGGGCAGGTCCGAGCTGTAGAGCGTGCTGTAGTCGATGGTCGTGGCGGTCATTCTTGGTTCCTCCCCGGGGCTTCGCTGACGGCTGGTATCGCGCATCCGAGAAGCGCGATACGTCGCACCTGGTTTTTAGTGGCCGATTCACGCGGTGGCTCACGCTTCACGGCGATCGCACACTACATCGTGGTCTGCATGTCGGCGTCGACGCTGATCGCCTGGCCACTGATCGTGGTGCCAAAGGGACTGGCCAAATAGAGGGCCATATTGGCAATGTCCTGCTGAGTGACGAAGCACTTGAGGCTGGTCGTCGCGACGGTGCGCTCGGTCATCTCGTTCTCCGAGATCGCCGCCGCGGCGGCCTTTGCCTTGATCACCGCTCGGATTCGCGGACCGTCCACCGGCCCTGGCAAGATCGCGTTGACCCGGATTCCATCGGGTCCCAATTCGATCGACAGCGATTTGGTTAATCCGACCACGCCCCATTTCGCCGCGGCATAGGGCGCACGCATGGCGAAGCCGAAGCGTCCGGCGGCCGAGGACAGGTTGACGATCGTGCCGCCGCCGTTTGTACGCAAAGCCGGTATCGCCCGCCGCGACGTATGGAACATCGAGGCGAGGTCGATGCGCAGGGTTGCGTCGAGCTCCTCCGGCGTCACGTGCTCGACCAGCGCGGTCGGTCCGGCGATGCCGGCATTGTTCACCAGCACGTCCAGGCCCCCGAGGTGCCTGACCGCGGCATCGATGAAGGCCTCGCATTGGTTGAAGTCGCCAGCATCCGCCTTCATGCCGGCGTGCCCGCAGGAGTCCAGCGAATGTGTATTGACGTCACTGACGAAGACCTGCGCACCGCAGTAGGCGAAGCTGTCGGCCGTCACCTTGCCGATGCCGTTCGCGCCGGCGGAGATCGCCACCTTGTAGCCGGTCAGGTCGACCGTCAGCGGGGCGCGTGCACCTTCAACCATGCTCAGGCCCTTTACCGCAAGGAGTTCACGATTTGCCGGTAGGCTTCTTCCGGGAACGCTTTCATCGAGACCGTTCGGACGTTGCCCAGCTTGCCAAGGATCAGGGAAAACCGGGCGGCGACAGCATCGTCGGGTGCCTCGTAAGTGATGACCAGGTCGTACTGTCCCATGGTCATGTAAACCGAGACGAAATGGCCCCCCATTTCCTCCAGCGACTTGCGTGCGGCGTCGACGCGCCTCGGGCTGTCCTCGATCGCGCGCATTCCCTGGTCCGTCCAGTGGGCCAGCATGACATAATTTGGCATCGCGATTATCCTCCCTAAGAGCGCTCGATCAGACGACCGAATTGCTGGGGATGGCAAGGGGCCGGTTGGCGCCAAGGGGGAAGGGTGAAGCATGAAGATCGGTTTTATCGGCCTCGGAATGATGGGTGCCGGGATGGCGTCAAACCTGCAGAAAGCCGGCCATCAGCTGGTGGTTCACGATCTGACGCGCCAGGCGGCGTCGAACCATCTGAACGCGGGGGCGGTCTGGGCGGATAGTCCACGCGCCGTGTCGGAGGCCTGCGATATTGTGTTCACCTCCCTGCCCACGCCGGCCGACGTGCAGAAGGTTGGCACCGGTGAGGACGGATTGATTGCGGGTTTCCGGCGCGGCTCCGCTTGGTTTGACCTGTCGACGAATGCGGTGGATGTGGTGCGCGCCTTGCACACCAGCTTCGCGGCCGCGGGCATCGACTTTCTCGACGCGCCGGTAAGCGGCGGTCCGCAAGGCGCGAGCAGCGGGCGTCTGGCGATATGGGTCGGCGGCGAGAAGCCGGTGTATGATAAATATCACGCCGTGCTGTCAGCGATGGGCGACCAGGCGGCCTATATCGGGCCGATCGGTGCCGGGTCGATTGCCAAGCTGGTACACAATGCCTCCTCGGCCGCGGTGAACGTCGTGCTGTCGGAAGTATTCACCATGGGGATCAAGGCCGGCGTCGAACCGCTGGCGCTGTTCGAGGCGGTGCGTCAGGGTGCGTCCGGCCGCAACCGGATGTTCGATCGTCTGGCTGATCATTTCTTGACCGGCCGTTACGATCCTGCTGATTTTGCGCTGCGGCTGCTGCACAAGGACGTAACGCTGGCGTGTCAGCTGGCCCGCGAGGTGCAGGTGCCGATGCGGCTGACCAATCTGGCGCTGATGGAGTTGACCGAGGCGCTCAATCGCGGCTGGGGCGGGCGGGATTCTCGTGTAAGCTCGTTGCTGCAGCAGGAGCGGGCCGGCATTCCGCCGATCGCCGTTGCGCCTGAGGCGATCAAGGGCGTGCTGGCGGCCGACGCGAAATAAACCCGAACTTTAAGGATATCTCTCCATGCAGATCGGCGTGCTTGCTCCCTTCACCGATACCGGCGGTGACCCGTCCCTGGTTCGCGACTTCGCGCTGAGCGTCGAAGGTTTCGGCTACGATTTCCTGGAAGCCCCGGATCATGTTCTGGGTGCCAATCCCGGATCGGGTGGCGGCTCGATCGCGGACGACATGTTCCATGACCCGTTCGTGTTGATTGGATATCTGTCGGGGTTGACGTCGAGGCTGACGTTTTCCAGCGGGGTGCTGATTGTAGCGCAACGGCAGACGGCGCTGGTGGCGAAACAGGCAGCCTGTGTGGACGTGTTGTCGGGCGGCCGCTTCCGTCTGGGTATCGGGGTCGGGTGGAATCCGGTGGAGTTCACCGCCCTGAATGAGAATTTCCACAACCGGGGCCGCCGGTCGGAAGAACAGGTGCAGGTGATGCAGGCGCTGTGGGCTCAGCCGCATGTGACGTTCAAAGGGAAGTATCACACCATTGACGACGCGGGCATCAATCCTCGTCCGGCCAGCGGCCGGGTCCCTGTGTGGTATGGCGGCCATCACGAGCACACGCTGCCGCGGATTGCGAAGTGGGGCGACGGCTGGATGCCGAATGCGTATCCGCCGGACCAGGCCGCGCTGGACGTGTTCAGCCAGCTTCGCCGTCTGACCGAGGAGGCCGGCCGCGATCCGGCTTCGGTCGGGATCGAGGTGTGGACGTCGTGCGGCGCGGGCAGCGAAGCCGACTGGCGCGACGAAATCCTGTTCTGGAAGCGGGCCGGCGCCACTCACATTTGCCTGACCACGAGCTTTGGCCGCCGCCATCACACTCGCATCGCCGGACGCACCGTTGGCGAGCACCTGAGGGCGATAAAGCGATACCGCGACGCTGTTGGTGATCTGCTGTAGTTAGGGGAACGAAGGATGCAACTCGGTGCAAACATACCCGTCGCCGACATTGGCACCGGGCCCGCGGCGATCCGCGATTATGCTCAGAGCGTTGAAGGTCTGGGTTTTGATTATCTGCAGGCCCCTGACCATGTGTTGGGCGCCAATCCGGCGAACCTGGCGGGCAAGGGCAGGATCGGGACCAACGAGAATCCGTACCACGACCCGTTCGTGCTGTTTGGCTTTCTCGCCGGCTGTACGCAACGGCTGGGATTTGCGTCCGGTGTGCTGATCCTGGCGCAGCGGCAGGCCGCGCTGGTCGCGAAACAGGCGGCGTGTCTGGATGTGCTGTCGAACGGGCGGCTGCGGCTGGGTGTCGGCGTTGGTTGGAATCAGGTGGAATTCACTGGGCTGAACGAGGTGTTTTCCAATCGCGGGCGTCGGTCGGAAGAGCAGGTTCAGGTGATGCAGGCGCTGTGGTCGCAGCCTCACGTCACGTTCAAAGGCCGTTATCACACCATCGATGATGCGGGCATCAATCCGCGGCCTGCGTCGGGCCACATTCCGGTCTGGTTCGGCGGTCATGCCGAGGCGACGCTCGCACGGACCGCCAAATACGGTGACGGCTGGATGCCGTTGGCGTATCCGGCGGATGAAACCGCACTGGCGGCGTTCGACCGGCTTCGCGGCCTGGTCAAGGCTGAAGGCCGCGATCCTGCGCATGTGGGACTGGAAGTGTGGCTGTCTCTGGGCTCCGGCGACGAGAAAGCCTGGCATGAGGAGTTTGCGTTCTGGAAGCAGGCCGGCGTAACGCACGTGACGGCGCATACGACGTTTGCGATGAATCACCACAAACGTATTGCGGGCCGCACGGCGGCGGACCATCTGGCGGCGATTACCCGCTTCAAGGAAGTTGTTGCGGATTTACTGTAGCGCACGCGCGCCGCCGCGGCCGTGGCGGTTGAGCCCTATCCCAGCCGCGCGTCATACCAGCCGCCCGTAAGATCGACTCTGGGGTCGGCGGGCGGGCGGCTGGTATCTCATTGATTTCGCGCGCAGCCGCCACACCAAACCCTGCGCGCATACCAGGCAGCCCTTTGGGCTGCCGGTATCAGGTGGTCATCCCCTCGATAACCTCGCCGAAGCGCACCCAGCTTTTGCCGTCCCAGCGGGCGAGTTGCAGTGCCCGGATGGTATGGTAATCGGTTGGCGATGTGTTGATCGTGATGCCAGGCAGCAGCACCGGCACGTCAAGGTTCTTTAGGTTGGTTGCCTGCTTCATGATATTTTCACGCGTGAAATCACCATTGCACTGGTCCAGCACTTTCCACAGCAAATAGCTGACGCAGTAACCCCAGACGTAGAGCCCATCGCTGATGTCGGCTGAGGGCAGGTATTTGGCCATGAAGGCCTTGAACTGCGCCATACCCGTGTCATTGGCCCAGGCGGGATCTCCCGGATCCTTGCAGAACAGTCCGGATATCATGCCGACGGCCTTCTCGGGCCCCGCGGGCTGTAGGACCGAGCCCACGGAGATGGAAACATTGGTCATGAAGAAGGTCGGTTTCCAGCCAATGTCGTACACCTTGCGAACCGCCTGCGCGGCAAATTTGGGCACTGCCGCCACGAGCAGCGAATCGGCGCCGGAGGCCTGCAGATCGGTCAGTTGCGAGTCGACCGTAGGGTCGGTCACCTCGTAAGTGGCCGTTCTGATAACGTGCCGGTCCCAATCCTTGCCGAGAATGTCACGCAGTCCGTTCACGTAATCCTTGCCGAAATCGTCGTTTTGATAGAGTACTGCGAGCTTGGCGGCGGGGTTCTGCTTCAGGAGATATTTCGCGTAGATCTGCGCTTCGATGCGGTAGCTTGGCAGAAAGCCGATCGTCCAAGGGAAGTGCTGAGGGTCAGCCCATTTGTCGGCGCCAGTGGCGATAAACAGTTGTGGCACCTTCTTTTGGTTTAAGTAGCGCTGGACCGCCGTGTTTGTCGGGGTGCCGATCGCACCAAATGCGAAGGCGACCTGGTCATCCTCGACGAGGCGGCGGGTCTGCTCCACTGTCCGGGGTGGACTGTAAGCATCGTCGAGCGAGATGAAATTGATTTTACGCCCGGCGATACCGCCTTGATCGTTCAACCATTGAAAGAACGCGGCGTCAGCCTTGCCGACCGAGCTGTAGGCCGAGGCCGGTCCGCTGTAAGGCATGGTGTTGCCGATCTTGATTTCGGTCGCGCTTACGCCCGGCGGATCCGCGGCCACCGCCCGGAAACTGACCGCCGCCGGCAGACTGGCCGCTGCGGCAAGCGCAGAACGCCTCGTGATCATTGTCCCCACCGCCCTGTCATTAGTTCACGTTATTACTGTGTGATCGTTCCTCTTGTCAAATACATCCGCTAGTATCGCGCATCAGAGAAGCGCGATACGCCGCGCCATGTTTGAAGTGGCCGATTCACGCGGCAATCGTGATTGCTTCGCCCCCACGCTTCACCGCGATCGGACACTAGTTCAGCGTGGCGAAAATCTCGCCGAGGCGCTGGATGGAGTGGAGGACTTTTGCTTGTTCAAGGCCGGGCCACTGGCTGCGCATGATGAAGTGGTCCACGCCCAGCAGCTCGGTGTAGCGCAGAATCTCATCCCTGACCGAGGCTTTGTCGCCGATGATGAAACGATCTTTGGCAAAATCCTCGAAGGAGGTTCCTTCGAGTGGACTGGTCATGCCCCACGCGGCGTAGGCGGCATATTTGTATTCAAGTGCTGCCTGGCATTCGGCGAATGCGGAGGCTTGGGTGCTGCCGACGTAGCACTCGCGGGCGATTGGAAATTCCAGCGGCGGACGGCCGTACTCCTTGAGTGCCGCGCGATAGGTGTGCATCCGCGGGGTGATCTCCTGGATCGACGAGGCGTTCGCGACCAGCCAGGCGTCGCCGATGCGGGCGGCGCGGCGAACCGCGGAATCGACGAGGCCGGCGATGTAGATCGGCGGACCGCCCGGCCGGGAGGGTTTCAGACTCAGGCCGGCGTCGCGGATGGTGAAGAATTTGCCTTCGTGGGTGATCTTCCCGCCGGCCCACAGCTTGCGCATGAGCGCCACGCTTTCCGCGAAGCGTCCGGCGCGTTCCGCCAAGGGGATGCCGAAGGCGGTGAACTCGGTTTCGCGGTAGCCGAGGCCGGTGCCGAGGACATAGTTGCCACCGGTCAGCACATCTAGCGTGGCGGCTTCCTCGGCGACGTGCATGGGGTTGAGCAGCGGCAGGATGAGGATGTTCGGTCCGATCACCATGCCTTTCGCCTCGGCCGCGAGGAATGCCATCGCCGGCATGATCTGCAGCATCTGCATCGGATAGGTCAGCCAGTGATGCGGGAACCAGAGCGATTTGAACCCGACATCGCGGGCGACGCGCACCTGCTGGATCAGCGCCGGGATCTGCGCCGGTACGTCGACGTTTTCCGGATATTGCGTGTTGATAAAAAGCCCGACCTTCATGGCGGCGATCTCCCGGTATCGCGATATCGTAGGGCCGGGCCTGAAGCTAGGCCAGTTGAACCAGGCCACTTGAACCGGGCTGGGGCGCGGGCCACATTCGCGGCATGAATCAGCGCCGTCCCCCAGAGCTGGAAATGACCATCGACGGCGAGTTCGTGTCGCCGCCAACGGTGCCGATTTCCAGCCGGATCCTGATGTGGGCCGTGGTGACCGCGATTGTCGCGGGAGCCTTGTCACTGGCCGCGTTCGTGCTGTGGCTGGCGTTGTTGATCCTGCCGGTGGCGTTTGCAGCCGCCGTCATCGCGTGGGTGATGTTTCGCTACCGGCTATGGCAGGCGCAGCGTGAGGCCACAGCTCAACGCGGGTTGTGGCGGCCACGAAGGGCTGCGTGGCGCTGAACGACGGAACGTGCACCGCTCCGGCAGGAGCCCCGGAGCCGGCGTAGCCCCGGGGCTATTGTGGCGCCGTCTTGGGCCGAGTGAGCGAACGACCTACAACTCCAGGCACAGAAACAACGGCGTATCGCAGTGGAAGGCGCCGTCGCGGCGGTGCAGGGCGAACGATGAGCGACCTCTACGGCACCGACCTCCTTGTCTGGTCCGAACGCCAAGCGAATTGATCCGCCGCCTCGCTGCCGGCGAGCGCGTGAATGAGCGACCGCCGCGACCTGCGCAACCGGCTTGCGACACTTCTGGACCATCTAATCAAGCTGCACGCTAGCCCCGCCACAGATCCGCGGGCTGGTTGGCGCAAGAGCATCCGCGAACAACGGCGCGGTATTCAGACTTTGCTGAAAGAAAGCCCGAGCCTGCGCGCGGCCGTCTCCGACATCATCAGCGAGGAGCCGAGGGGAGCGCGGGAGGAAGCCTTGGCCTCTTTGGCCGATAACAACGAGCAGCCGCATATCGATATTGCCGGTTTGGGTTTCAC
>DASYBP010000524.1:0-3540 GCA_036500715.1 Rhodopila sp. | reverse complement strand
ATACGTCCGGATCCCTATTCGGTCGTGCAGAGCCTGGACGACTGGTCGGCGGACGGTGTGGCGCCTCCGGCCGCCGCCCGCACCGGCGCCGTCTGAGCGGCGATAAGTGCCCATCCAGATCCTGCGTGACCTGCGTGGCCTGCGAGTCCTGGTCATTCACCAGCCCGATCCCGAGGGTATCGAGTTGGTGGACCATCTCCGTCGCATCGGTTGCCAGGTGGAGGCCTCCTGGCCGATCCCCGATGCGGCTGAAAACGCGGATGTGATCGTGTTGGCGGTCGACCACGAGACCCGCGCACCGATCCAGCGGCTGTGCCGGACCTTCAATTCATCACCGCCGACCATGATCGCCGTCGTCGGCTACGAGGATCCGTCGATCTTGCAAATCGTCCTCGATGCCGGCGTGCATGCGGTGATCGAGCGTCCGGTGCGGCCCTTCGGGTTGCTGACCCAACTCACCATCGCCCGCAGTCTGTGGCTTGAACGTCAGCAGGCTGCACGGCAACTGCAGAAGGTCGAGCGCAAGCTGGCCGGCCTGCAGAATATCCAGCGCGCCAAGTCGATCCTCATGAGCGCACAAGGACTGACCGAGGAGGAAGCGCACCAGACGATCCGCCGCAAAGCGATGTCCAAGCGGGTGCCGATCGAGGAAATGGCGCTGGCGATTATCAATGCAAATGAGCTCTTGAACTCCGCGCCAAAAGTCCCCTAACGTCTCGCTTGGGACAGCGCGATGCGGCGCAATATCTCATATCGGGGCATCAGTGCGGCTGCCCCGGATGGCATCGAAGCCAGGCAGGCCCGAAATGGTCCTCCTGGCTTTTCTTGTTTTTGCTTCGGTCCTGACGCATCCGCGGGCCGGCACGCGGCTATGCCCCGACGCTCGGCGCTACCGGCCGACGCACGGCAGGCCAACAGGGGGAGTAGAGCAATGGGTCTGGATCGCCGTTCACTGCTGCAGGCTGGCGCGTTGGGCGCGGTTACGCTCGCCACACCATACTTCTTCCACCGCCGGGCCGCCGCGGCGGAGGCCGTGCGCGTCGGCGTCCTGTTCTCGTTGACCGGCGGTTTGTCGATCATCGAAAAATCACTGTCCGACGCCACCATGATGGCGATCGCGGAGATCAACGCATCCGGCGGCGTCATGGGACTCCCGGTCGAGGCGGTGCTGGAGGATGGCGCCTCCGATCCCAAGACCTACAATGAAAAGGCTTCGAAACTCGTCATCGGCGACAAGCTGGCGACGGTCTTCGGATCGTATACATCGGCCAGCCGCAAGGCCGTGCTGCCGGTGTTCGAAAAGCACAACGCCATGTATTTCTACCCGACCTACTACGAAGGCTTCGAGTGTTCGCGCAATGTGGTCTACACAGGCGCGGTGCCCAACCAGCAGCTTTCCAACTTCATCCCGTGGATCGTCAAGACGCTTGGCAAGAAGAAGTTCTTCATCGTCGGGTCGAATTACATCTACCCGCGCGAAATGGCCAAGGTTTGCAAGATTCTGATGAAGCAGAACGGCGCTGAATACGTCGCCGACGAATATCTGGAACTCGGGCATTCCGAATGGGGTTCGATGGTCAACAAGATCAAGAACTCCGGCTGCGACGCGGTACTGTCAAACGTCGTCGGCGATTCTGTCGTTGCGTTCTACCGGGAGTTCAAGAATCAGGGCCTGAGCCACGAGAAGCTGCCGATCTGCGCCACCGTCACGTCCGAGATCGAGATCGCCGCGATGGGCCCTGAATACGCCGTCGGCAGCTACACGTCGTTTCCCTACTTCATGGCCATCGACACCGACCGCAACAAGGCATTCGTCGAGCGCTACCGTAAATTCGTCAAGGACCCTAAGGCGGTTACCCATCACGCGCTGGAATCGTCCTACTTCCAGGTCTTCCTGTGGAAACAGGCGGTGGAGAAGGCCGGCACCGCAACCGCCGATGCCATTCGCGACGGCGTTCGCGGCCAGGAATTCGACGCCCCGAACGGCCATGTGACGGTCGATCCCAACAACCTTCACACCTACCTGACCCCACGCATTGCCCAGTGGCAGGCCAACGGCCAGGGCAAGATCGTTGACGCCTACCCGCATCCGATCGAACCGCTGCCTTACGTCGCGTATGGCGAAACCGATACCAACCTGTTCTGTACGCCGAAGGGACTGGACGCCTCCAAGCTGAAGAAGAGCTAAGCTCTTAGCTGCGGAACCTTTGTCGTGCTGGACGTCATCTTCATCGGACTGAGCCTGGGCTCCATCCTTCTGCTGGTGGCGCTTGGTCTGGCGATCACCTACGGCGCGATGGGCGTGATCAACATGGCGCACGGCGAAATGGTCATGCTGGGCGCCTACACGACCGTGATGTCGGCGATCTGGCTCAGGCTGGGTTTTCTGGCCGCGCTGCCTCTGGCTTTCATCGTGACCGCCCTGCTTGGCTGGGTGATCGAGCGTGTGGTCGTCCGGCGATTGTATGGACGGTTGCTTGACACGTTGCTGGCGACGTGGGGTGTCGCCATCCTGATCCAGCAGGCAGTGCGGCTGGAGTTAGGTCTGTCGTTCCTGGGTATCCATATCCAGGGCCTCGGACCGGGATTGCAGAACGTAACTGTTCCAGAATGGCTGACCGGCGTGATCACCATCGCCGGCGATCAGGTGAACATCTACCGATTGTTCATCATCGTGGTGACGGCGGTGCTGACTGGGGTGACATGGCTGCTGATGTATCGCACCGAAATCGGCATCCAGATACGCGCCATCATGCGCAATCCGAGCATGGCCGCGGCGTGCGGGATCGATGTGCAGCGGATCAATGGTCTGACGTTTGCCTACGGTTCCGGACTTGCCGGGGTCGCCGGCGTGATGATGTCGGGGTTCAAGACAGTGTTTCCTGACATGGGAACATCGATGGTGGTTGACGGCTTCATGGTCGTGGTCGTGGGCGGCGTCGGCAGTCTGATGGGCTCCATCCTGTCGGCTGGCCTGCTGGGGCAGGTCAACGGCGGCGTCGCGTCGGTGACCAACGATATCCTGGCGCGGGCGGTGGTGTTCGGGCTGGTCATCCTGATCATCATCGTCAAACCCACCGGCCTGTTCTCATTCAAGGGCCGTTGAGGATGACCACGCAACGCGCCCTCGATCGCGCCGCCTACATCGTGTTCATCGCGCTGATCCTGATGGCGCCTTTGGTGCTACAGGAGTTTTGGCTGAACCGCATCGCCAAGTTTCTGGTCTACGGCATCCTGGGCGTCGCGGTGTCGCTGTGCTGGGGCTATGGCGGTATCCTCAATCTAGGGCAGGGGCTGTTTTTCGGCGCCGGTGCCTACATGCTGGCGATGTCGCTGAAACTTGCCAGCGCCACAAGCCTGCAGCAGGGCTCGGACCAGCCGGTGCCCGACTTCATGCTGTGGAACGCCGAACCCGGTTCGCCCACTGAGCTGTGCTGCATCAATCACGGCTCGTTTTTGTGGCTGCCATTTCAATGGCAATGGTTCGGCGTGGCGATGGGTGTCCTGATGCCCGTCGTCTTGGCGGCCGTGCTTGGCACC
>DASYBP010000523.1:0-2743 GCA_036500715.1 Rhodopila sp. | reverse complement strand
TCGATCCATCCGGGGTATCAGGTGCCGTTCGCCGACGCGATTCGCCACCAGGCCGGGATTGCCACCGGCGCGGTTGGGATGATCACGGAACCCACACACGCCGCGGAGATCCTGGCGAATGGACGCGCGGACGTGGTGCTGCTGGCGCGCGGGCTGCTGGCGGATCCGGCATGGCCGATGCGCGCCGCGAAGGCGCTGGGGGTAAAGGCCGAGGTGCCGCCACAGTATCTGCGGGCGGCGTCGTAGCGGGCCGGCTGTTGACCTGGCGCAGAACGTAAGCGCCACCGCTGATTGCTCATGGTGTTTGCGAGCGGCACAATGGCCTCCGTCAACGGGAGTCGACGGGCCGGTTGCCAGCTTGGCGGAGTTACTGATGTCCTTTTGTTTGCGTGCTGCCGCCGGTTTATGCCTCGCGGTGCTGCTTGTGGCGCTGTCCGGCTGTGGTGGCCCCGGCCGCAACGAGTTCGCCCCGCTGTGCCCGACCGCCCGTCTGGTTCCCGAATTGGCGCAGGTCACCCGTTATGCCGGCCCCGGGTCGGCCCATGACATGGCCGACCTGATCGTGCAGGCCCGGGTGATCGCGGTGGACGGAAAATGCCAGGCCGGGGACAACAAATCGATCCTGCCGACCACGGTGCAGATTTCGATCGGGGTGCAGCGAGGGCCGGCCATGCACGGCCGCGAGGCCGATATCCCGGTGTTCCTGGCGGTCACCGAGGGCGAAACCGTGCGTGACAAAAAGGTGTTTCCGGTGCACGTAGTGTTCCCGCCGAACGTGGACCGGTTGACCATGAGCAGCGGCGAGATTGACCTCGGCCTGCCGGTTTCGCCGAAGAAGTCGGGGGCGGTGTACGGTATTATCGCCGGGTTTCAGCTCACGCCGGAGGAACTCGCGGCGAATCGCCGGGCGGGCGGCGGTTGAACAGGGTGCATCTACGGTCGTCGGCATTGTCGGCGGCGGCGAATCGTCCGATATAATCGGCCCATGACCGATACGCCGCCGAAGGGACGACCAAACCAGGGAAGACGTCGAGGCATGAAGAAGGACCATTGGGAGATCCCGTCCAATTTGCAGCCCGACCCAAGCGACTACTCGTTCGACCTCGAGCGGGCGCTGAAAGCCGTCGTCAATTTGAAAACCTACGTCCCAAGCGACGCCTTCACCGCCAACACGCTGGGGACGGAACGTTCCGGTAGCGGGGTGATGATCAAGAACACGGGACTGATCGCCACGATCGGTTACCTGATTACCGAGGCCGAGACGCTGTGGATCACCTCCAACGACGGCCAGGCGGTGCCCGGCCACGCCCTGGCGTATGACCAGGAGAGCGGATTCGGTCTGGTGCAGGCGCTGGGCAGGCTGGATGTACCCGCGCTCGAGCTGGGCGACTCGGACCGGCTCAAGGTCGGCGAACAGGCTGTGCTGGCGGGCGGGGGCGGACGCCACCATTCGGTCGAGACCCGCATCGTCGGGCGGCAGGAATTTGCCGGATACTGGGAGTATGTGCTGGATGACGCGCTGTTCACCTCCCCGGTTCATCCGCTATGGGGCGGCTGCGGGCTGATCGGCACGGATGGCAAGCTGATGGGAATCGCGTCGCTGATCCTGCAGCAGGGCGACGGCAAGGGGCGGCGGCTGGATATGAACATGGTGGTGCCAATCGGGCTGCTGGCGCCGATCATGGAGGACCTGCTGAGTTACGGGCGGGTCAATCGGCCGGCGCGCCCGTGGCTGGGGATGTATGCCACCGAGTCGGACGAGACGCTGGGTGTGGTCGGGATTGCCGATAACGGGCCGGCGGATCAGGCGGGGATTCGTACCGGCGACCGGATCCTGACGGTGAATGACGAGGAGATCCCTGACCTTGCCGGTCTGTGGCGGCGCGTGTGGTCGTCCGGCAGTGCCGGCGCCGAAGTGCGGCTGCGGATCGAACGCGACGGCTCACCCAAGCGGGTGGCGGTGCGGTCGGCGGATCGGGCGAGTTTCCTGAAGTCGCCGAAGCTGCACTGAACATGAGTGAGCAGACTCGCCTGCGCGGCGCCATCGTCCCGGTGACGCCGTTCCAGCAGAATTGTGCGATCCTGTGGGATGAGGCAAGCAAGGCCGGCATGGTGGTTGATCCGGGCGGTGATGTCGATCGGATACTGGCGGCGATCGACAAGACCGGAGCGGTGATCGAAAAGATTGTCCTGACCCACGGTCACCTGGACCACGCGGGCGGGGCCGCCGAACTGCGCGACGCGCTAACCGCTCGGTATCGGGTGGCGGTTCCGGTTGAGGGGCCGGATCGGCGGGACGCATTCCTGCTGGATGGCATCGCCGAGCAGGCTGCGTCATTTGGCTATGGCGCGTCGAATGTGACACCGGATCGCTGGATCGCCGAGGGCGAGGCGTTGACCCTGGGGCCGCATCGCTTCGAGGCGCTGCATTGTCCTGGTCACACGCCCGGATCGCTGGTCTATGTCAACAAGCCCGCCAGGTTTGCCCTGGTGGGCGATGTGCTGTTCCAGGGTTCGGTGGGGCGGACGGATTTTCCGTATGGCGACCACGCGGCGCTGATTCGCGCGATTACTGAAAAGCTGCTGCCGCTGGGGGATGACTTTCAGTTCCTGTGCGGGCACGGGCCGGGTTCGACGATCGGCGCGGAGCGGATGAATAATCCGTTTCTGCAAGGGTAGAGTCGCGTTGGGCTGGTTGGCGAACCAATCGAAACGATGGGTTTCGCTGGCGCTCAACCCATCC
>DASYBP010000522.1:0-2081 GCA_036500715.1 Rhodopila sp. | reverse complement strand
ATTGGCGACGCATCGGTCGGCACCGCCACCAACGTCGGTGCCGGGACCATCACTTGTAATTACGACGGTATCAACAAGCATCGTACGACCATTGGCGCGCGTGTCTTTGTGGGCTCCGACGTGGCGCTGGTTGCGCCGGTGATAGTGGGCGACGGCGCGATTCTGGCGGCCGGCAGCGTGATCACCGAGGATGTGGAGCCGGACGCTCTGGCCTTGGCGCGTGGGCGTCAGGTGCAGAAAGCCGGGCGGGCGCCGACAATGCGGGCCCGGGCGCAGGCGGATAAGGATCGGATGCGATCAGCGGCGAAGAAGGGAAATAGCTAGATGTGTGGCATAGTCGGGGTCATCGGCACACGTCCCGCCGCGCCGATCATCCTGGAGGCGCTGCAGCGGCTGGAGTATCGCGGCTATGACAGCGCCGGCATTGCGACCTTGGTGAACGGACACATCGACCGCCGCCGCGCCGAAGGCAAGCTGGGCAACCTAGCCTCCTCGCTCGACCGCTGCGCGCTGCCGGGATCGATCGGGATCGGCCACACCCGCTGGGCCACCCATGGGGCACCGACCGAGAGCAATGCTCATCCGCACGGCACCTCGCGGGTGTCGCTGGTGCACAACGGCATCATCGAAAATCATGCTGAGCTGCGCGCCGAACTGGAAGCGGCGGGCCAGGCGTTCAGCACCGAGACGGACACCGAAACCGTCGCGCAACTGGTCGATCTGAACCTGCGGCGCGGCATGACTCCGATCGAAGCGGCCGGCGCGGCACTGCGGCGGCTGGAGGGTGCCTATGCGCTGGCAATGATTTTCGCCGGCCATCCAGAGCTGATCGTTGGCGCCCAGCACGGCGCGCCCCTGGCGATCGGCTTTGGTGATGATGAAATGTTCGTCGGCTCCGACGCGCTGGCGCTGGCGCCGCTGACGCGTCGTATCGCATACCTGCGGGACGGCGACTGGGCGGTGGTGGATCGGCAGGGCGCAAAGGTGTTTGACATCGACGGCAAGCCGGTCGACCGCGAGGTCAAGCTGACGCGGCTGACCGGTGCGGCCATTGGCAAGGGCAATTTCCGCCATTTCATGGAGAAGGAACTCCATGAGCATCCGGCGGTGATTGGCGACACGCTGCACCAGATGGTGAGCCCAGGCAGCCGGGCGGTGGCGTTGCCGGACCTGGGGATCGATTTCCGGCGGGTGTCTCGGATCACCATGAGCGCCTGCGGCAGCGCGTTCTATGCCGGGTTGGTCGGGCGCTGGTGGTTCGAGGCGATTGCTCGCATCCCGGCCGACGGCGATGTCGCCAGCGAGTTCCGTTACCGGACGCCGCCGATGGCGAAAGGTGGTCTTGGATTGTTGGTGTCGCAATCGGGCGAGACCGCCGATACGTTGGCCGCACTCCGTTACATGCGCGAGCAACACCAGCGGATCCTGTCGATCCTGAACGTTCCGGAAAGTACCATGGCACGCGAGAGCGACGCGGTTCTGGAAACTGTGGCCGGGCCGGAAATCGGGGTGGCGAGCACGAAAGCATTCACCGCGCAGCTTTCGGTGCTGGCATGCCTGGCGCTGGCGGCGGGACGGGCGACGGGGGCTATCAGCCCCGACGACGAAGCCCGAATGACGGGCGCTCTGCTGGAAGTGCCAAGCCGTGCGGCGGAGGTACTGGACCATGAGGCGGCGATCCAGCCGATCGCTCTGCTTGTGTCCAAGGCGCGAGACGTGCTGTTCCTGGGCCGCGGCAACTGCTTCCCGATTGCCCTCGAGGGTGCGCTGAAGCTGAAGGAGATCAGTTATATCCACGCCGAGGGCTACGCCGCCGGCGAGATGAAGCATGGCCCCATTGCGCTGATCGATCCCGCTGTGCCGGTGATCGCGATCGCGCCCTCCGGGCCGCTGTTCGAGAAAACGGCGTCCAATCTTCAGGAGGCGGCGGCACGTGGCGGGCAGGTCATCGTGTTCAGCGATCGGGCCGGGGCGGGGAAGCTGGCAGGTATAGCGGCGGAGACGGTGATCCTGCCGGATGTCGATCCGTTTGTCGCGCCGATCCTGTATGCGATCCCCGTGCAGATGTTGGCGTATCAGGT